>CAZGCI010000031.1:0-40182 GCA_964524185.1 uncultured Thiohalocapsa sp.
ATCACCGCCATCGTGCAGCGCCTGCTGCTGCGGGTGGACGCCTGGCGCGCCGAGGGCGTCGAGCGTGTGCAGCTTTATCACAACCGCCCCACCCGCCGCGGCGGCTACGAGCCTGCGGACCAGCGCCTCTACCCGCTCGACCCAGCGCGCTTTCACCGCCGCAGGGCAACCCCCTGGCCGTCGCGCCGACTGCCACTGTACACCCTGCCCCGCGGCGAGCTCCTCGGCCACCTGCTGCGCCAGCATTACTTCAGCGTGCTCTTCCGCGCTTGCGCGGAGTCCCTCGCCGCGGAGCACGGCAGCCGCCTCACCGCCATGCAGGCCGCAGAGAAAAACCTCGACCAACGACTGGAGGAGGTCACCGGCCGCTATCGCCGCGAGCGACAGGCAGCAATCACCAGCGAGTTGCTCGACGTGGTGGCGGGGTTCGAGGCGGCGTCTTGAGGGGATCCGAACAGGCGCAGGGCCAAGCACAGACGCCGTTGAATTGTCTAGATTCCAGGTCAGGCGTCCGTGTCGTCGACAGCGAGCAGGTTCTCGACCCGGTTCACGCCATCGAGGGCGGCGGCAACGGTTTCCGCCTTGCGCTTGTGGGCCAGCGTCGGGACCTGGCCCGCCAGGGAGACGACACCCTCTTGCGTGCTGACGTCGATGCGCTCAGCGTCCACGGTGCGATCGAAGCGCAATGACGCCGCAACGCGGGCCGTCAGCCAAGCATCGGAGATCGCCTCGGTGGCGGAGGTCATCACCGCGCCAGCTCGATCGCCGACGTCGGCCCCCGGGTCCACGCGCAGACGGTTTTCGACCGCGGCGACGCCGGTGGTGCGCCAGGCGATCTCCTCGGCGCGCTGTTTGGCCTCTGCGGAGTCCACCGGCCCGGTCAGGATCACCTTGTCGCCGCTGGTCGTCACCTCCACCAGCAACCCATTGACGGGCTCCCGCCACAGCAGCTGCAGCTTGACCCGGGCGGTGGTGTTGGCCTCGTCCACGGCACGGTAGAGCGGATTCGGCGGCGACACCGCCTCGCCGGGCGGCGGCATCACCTGCAGGCGGTCGACCACCGTGTCGATGCCCGTCAGGTCCCGGGCTAAACGCACCGCCAGCTCACGTTGCACCGGGCTGTCCAGGGTGCCGGACAGGGTCACGGTGTCACCTTCGACATCGACCGTGATGTCGAAGGGGTTGAGGTGCTCGTTCAGACTGTAGGTAGTAATGAGCCGAGCCCGCGCCCAAAGGTCGGAGCCGGGCGGCGCCTCGACACCAGTCTGATCGACCGTCTGTGCGGGCAAAGCCGCCAGCGGCTCCTGCGCCCCGTTCGGCGCACGCGCTGCCTCCTGTGCGCCGGCGGTGCCACAGCCCCCGAACAGCAGGCCGGCGACGAGCACGGCGAGGACCGGGGTCCGGCCTGGGGCGGCCTCCCTCGGCGCAGCCGGGTGGCTGGGCCGCTCCGAGGGATACGGCCCGGCGGATGCTCGGGCAACAACGGGCGGATGCGGCAGGTTCGGGGTCATGCTGGGTGTCCTCTGGTCGGCGTGGCGCGGGTCTATCGCGCACGGCATACCTGTGGCCGATGCCGGCCGTGCGTACAGGTTTCGGGCTTGCAACGCGAGCGCAAGCATTGGTCGATAAGCAACGGCCGCGCCAGACTTCGAGACAAGCTTCCAGCGGACGCCGGCGGCGATGGCCGCGCGCTGGGCGACATGCACGGCCGTAGGATGGCAAACGAGGACCTGTGAACCTGCCCAGTCGACGGGTGTTCCAGGTTGGCGTCGAAGACCGCGGCCGTTTCTCGCTGGACGCGGTGGACATCCTGTCTTTGGAGCAGTCGCTCGACAGGCGTTGGGGGATTTGCCCCGCCTGAGCCGGCATTTGCACCGCCGAACGACCTCCGCCCGGTGTTCTCGGCAGGAACTTGCCAGTACAACCGTCGATTGTCGCCGCCGGATACGCTCGGCACGAATACTGCGTATCCGGTGAAGCAGTCGGCGCGATGCTCGCAGCCGAGGCCGGCCTCCGATGCGGCTGTGAAAGGCTCGCCCCCGCTACGGGCATCGCCACCGAGATTGACCAAACGCGACCGGGCGCCGGCGTCGCAGCACGTCGAAGCAGCGCAGTGAGATCTCAGTCATCGCGGTGAACCCCTAACCCACTGGAGAGAAGATTCCATGAATCAGAGATTACTTGGTCTCGCCTTTGGCGCGGTCCTGACCAGCGGCACCGGCGCTGCGCTTTCAGAGCCCGTCGGACCGATCATCGCTGCCGTGAGCGAAAGCCAACTTGCTGGCGAGGTCATGGTTGTGAATACCGAGACCCGCTTGATGACGCTGAAGGATGCCGATGGCAATTTCCACGTCTTGCATGTGCCCCCGCGTGTCAGCCGGATCGATGAGATCAAAATCGGTGACGAGGTGACGATCACCGAGGTCAGCAGTGCGTTGATCGCGCTGACGCCGGCCGACGCGGACACGCCGATTGGGATGGATACAGTCACCGCGTTGGAGCGCGAATCAGGCAGCACGCCCGGCGGCACGCTGACTGAAACGTTGACGGTATCGGGCAGGGTCGTCGCTGTCGATCAGGGCGACGGTACGGTCACCATCGAAGGGCCCGGTCAGACGCAGACCTTCGACGTCAGTGACCGCTCATTGCTCGATGGCGTCGAGGAGGGCGATAGCGTCATTGCACAGTTCCGTAACGTTATCGTCGGCGAGGTTGTGCGGGGCTCGCAGCGCGAGCCAGGTCCTCCAGGCAGAAGCCATTGACGCAGTCGAGCGTGCATGCAGACCACGCTGAGGCGGGCGTTACGTAGTTCGCTTTTGACCGTCCGCGATCCTATGGCGCAAGAGGCGCCGCAGTGTCGGGACACTTTGCAACGGGGGGCTGCGCGTGGGTCCTCCGTCCTCGTGTTCTGCCCCACATCCTGCGATCAGTGCCAGCAACTGCCAGAGATGGGGGTTCGCGAGATGCTAATGGATACCGGCCTCGGCATGTTGGCCGTCCTTAGCGGGCTACCCGCCTTGGCGGTTGCGTCGCTGCCGCACGGCGAGCGGCGGCTGCACAATCATCTCGGCGGCCGGACAGCAGAGGCTAGCCGGTGAACGATCACAGCCAGCATCAAAACCACCATCACAGCGAAGACCAGCGGCATGGGGGCCACCACGGACACCAGGGTCACCAGGGTCACCACGCGGCCATGATCGCCGACTTTCGCCGGCGCTTCTGGATCTCGCTGGTGTTGACGGTGCCGATCCTGCTGCTGTCGCCGCTGATCCAGGCCTTCCTCGGGCTGGCGGACGTCCTCGCCTTCCCGGGCGACACCTATGTCCTGCTTGCGCTCGCCACCGTGGTGTTCCTCTACGGCGGTTGGCCGTTCCTGACCGGGCTCGCGTCGGAGCTGCGCGACGGCGCCCCCGGCATGATGACCCTCATCGCGCTGGCCGTGACGGTCGCCTACGGCTACTCGGCGGCCGTGGTGCTCGGGCTCGAGGGCAAGGTCTTCTTTTGGGAGCTGGCCACGCTGGTGGACGTGATGCTGCTCGGGCACTGGATCGAGATGAAGTCCGTCATGGGCGCCTCGGGGGCGCTCGAGAGCCTGGTGCAGATGATGCCGGACCGGGCCCTGCGCGTCGGCGACGATGGCACCACCGAGGACGTGCCCGTCAGCGAATTGCTCAGGGGCGAGCGGGTGCGGGTGCGGCCAGGGGAGAAGGTGCCCATCGACGGCGCCATCGTCGACGGCAAGACCAGTCTGAACGAGTCCATGCTGACGGGGGAGTCCCGGCCGGTGGAGAAGCGCAAAGGGGATGAGGTGGTCGGCGGGGCCATCAACGGCGAGGGCAGCATCACCATCGAGGTGCAGAAGACCGGTGCGGACACCTACCTCTCGCAGGTGGTTGAGACCGTGCGCCAAGCGCAGGCCTCGCGCTCGCGCACCCAGGATCTCGCCAACCGCGCGGCCGCCTGGCTCACCTACATCGCGCTCACGGCCGGCGCTTTGACTCTGGTCACCTGGCTCGTCGCCGGCAGCGCCTTCGACTTCGCGCTGGAGCGCATGGTCACGGTCATGGTGATCACCTGCCCACACGCGCTGGGCCTCGCCGTTCCGCTGGTGGTCGCCGTCAGCACCAGCCTGGCGGCCGGGCGCGGCCTACTGATCCGCGACCGCGCCGGCTTCGAGCGGGCACGCAAGCTTGACGCCATCGTCTTCGACAAGACGGGCACCCTGACCACCGGGCGGTTCGGGGTGAAACGGGTCGCGGGCTTCGGCGACTTCAACGGCGAACGGGGCGAGAATGAGCTGCTGCGCCTGGCCGCTGGACTGGAATCCCGTTCCGAGCACCCCATCGCGCAGGGCATCGTCGATGCGGCCCGGGACAAGGGTCTCGAGATCCCGGATGCCGCGGACTTCGAGAACCTCTCCGGCCGCGGCGCCAGGGCCCGGGTCGAGGGCCGCACCGTTCGCGTCGTGAGCCCCGGCTATCTGCGCGAGCAGGACATCGCGGTGGACGAGCCGACCGTGGCGCCGTTGCGCGAGGGCGGCAACACGCTGGTCTATGTCCTGGACGATCAGCGCCCCCTCGGCGTCATCGCACTCGCGGACATGATCCGGGACGAATCGCGCGAGGCCATCGCCCGCCTCCAGGGCATGGGCATCGACTGTGTCATGCTCACCGGCGATACCGAGGCCGTGGCCAAGGCGGTGGCCGATGAGCTTGGCCTGCGCGCCTATTTTGCTGAGGTGTTGCCGGATGAGAAGGCCAAGCGTATCCAGGACGTCCAGCGCGGCGGGCGGATCGTTGCGATGGTCGGCGACGGCGTCAACGATGCCCCGGCCCTGGTGCAGTCCGACCTTGGCATCGCCATCGGCGCGGGCACCGACGTGGCGGTTGAGTCCGCCGATATCGTGCTGGTGGAATCCGACCCGCGCAATATCGCCGACGTCATCGAGCTGTCCCGAGCCACCTACGGCAAAATGATCCAAAACCTGTTTTGGGCCACCGGCTACAACGCCGTCGCCATCCCGCTGGCCGCGGGTGTCGCCTCTGGCGTCGGCATCGTGCTGAGTCCGGCCGTCGGCGCTGCGCTGATGTCGCTGTCCACCGTGATCGTGGCCATCAACGCGAAATTGCTCGGGCGCTTCGAGCCGGCCGCGGCCTGACTGGTTTATGACCATGGCTGAAGCACTGCTCGAAATCCGGGGGGTCAGGCTGGAACGCGGCGAGCATTGCCTGCTCGACAACGTCTCGCTCACCGTCGGCGCGGGCCAGATCCACGCCCTGCTCGGCGGCAACGGCTGCGGCAAGACCAGCCTCGCCAAGTGTGTCATGGGCTGCGCAGGCTATGAGCCGGACAGTGGCGAGATCCGCTTTGCGGGGCAGCGCATCGAGCGGCTTGCGCTCGATGCGCGCGCACGGCTCGGGATCACCATGGCCTGGCAGGAGCCGGCGCGCTTTGAGGGCGTGCCCGTGCGCGAGTTCCTGACCCTTGGGCATCCGGAGGCAGACCCCGCCGAGCTACTGCGCGGCGTCGGACTGGCGCCCTTGCGCTACCTCGGCCGGATGCTCGACAAGACCCTCTCCGGCGGCGAGCGCAAGCGCGTGGAGCTGGCGGCCGTCGTGGCGCTGGCGCCGCGGCTCGCCCTGCTCGACGAGCCGGCCGCCGGCATCGATCTGCGCTCGCTGGATGAGATCGTCCGGGTGGTGCAGGAGCTGCGCGATGCGGGGAGCGCGGTGCTGCTGATCAGCCATCGGGAGGAGATGGGCCGCATCGCCGACCATGCGTCGCAAATGTGCGGCGGACGGGTCATCTGCTCGGGGCGTCCGGAGCAGGTGGCGGCGCACTACCGCGAGCACCATTGCGTCTTCTGCGACGGGGAGCTGGCCCATGACGCGCTGCCCGTCTGATCGGTCCTCGGTGGCCCGCCTCCAAGCCGCGCTGGAACAGGTGGGCGTCAGCGATGCGGCGCTTCAGGACGCCGGCACCGCCCATCTGCTGGTGGATGCCCACCGCGCCCTATCCGTGCACGCGGCGAGTCGGTGCCCGTGGTGCGCGTCGCCCATCCCGAGGCCCAAGTCACCCATGAGGCAGCCATCGGTACCGTCGACCAAAGCCAGCTGGAGACCTTGATGGCCCATGGCTTGACGCCGGACCAAGCCATCGAGCTCGTCATCAGCGGCCTGCTGCGCCCGACGTCGGCGGGTCCCGTCTAATGCACATCGCCCGCCGCGATGCCGACTGCGACTCAGCGCGCGGGGCCCGCTGAGGCAGTGGCTGCGCCCCCGGGGCACAGCCGGCGACCGACTCAGCCGGCCAGCACAGTGGCCACCAGCCAACTGTTATAGGCGACGAAGGCGAGCAAGAGCAGCCCACCCTCGAGCCGGTTGATGCGCCCTGCCCCGCGAAAGCCATAGGCGGCAAGGAAAAGCGCGGCCATGAGCGCCATCATCACCGGCCAGTCGCGGGTCAGGATCTCCGGCGCCAGCGTCGGAATGGGGGCGATCACACCGGCGATGCCCACCACCGCCAGCAGGTTGAACATATTGGAGCCCACCAAGTTGCCAATGGCGATGTCGTGCTCGCCCTTGCGGGCGGCCGCCACGGAGGCGGCCAGCTCCGGCAAGGAGGTGCCGAGCGCCACGATGGTGAGGCCGATGATGAGATCGCTGACGCCGAGGATCTCGGCGATGGTCACAGCGCCCCAGACAAGACTCCGCGAGCTGACAATGAGGAGCACCAGCCCAGCCGCCAGCCAAAAGAGGGCCCGGCGCAGGCCCATGGCATGGGACTTAAGCTCCTGAGCGGTCTCTGCAGCCAAGGGGTCGCTCTCCCCGCGCAGGGCGGCAAAGACGCTCCAGCCGATGAGTGCAAAGAAGCCCGCCAGCAGCAGCAGCGACTCCATTCGGGTCAGGGCGCCATCCAAGAACAGCAGGCCGCAGCCGAGGCCGATGGCGATCAGCAACGGCAGCTCCCGCCGGATGATCTTCGAGTGCACAGCGATCGGTGCCACCAAGGCCGTCACCCCAACCACCAGGCCGGTATTGACGATATTGGAGCCGAGCGCGTTACCGATTGCGAGGTCGGGATTACCGTCCAGCGCTGCCATCGCCGAGACGACCATCTCCGGCGCCGACGTGCCGAAGCCCACAATCACCATACCGATCAGCAGCGACGGCATGCCCGCATGGCCGGCGGTGGCCGCCGCACCATCCACGAATCGATCCGCACTCCACACCAGCAGCACGAAGCCACCGACGATGGCCAACAACGCCGGAATCACATTCATCACTCCCATCGCCACACACAAAACGGTTGCTAACCCCACACGGTAACCGTGAACGGGCCACCGCGTCACGCATCGCGGTGGTTCAGGGTTGCGTAACGGTGACCCTCCCCGCCGTGCGGGCTTTGCTGCGGCCGGGCGTTGCAGACGTCGTGCAGCGCCCGAGCCCGGGGGGCCGCCGGCGGTGCCCGCACGTCGTGGCCGACAGCTCGATTGCGTGGGCATGCCCCGGGCGCGTCCACGCGGAGCGCCATAACGCCGGCAGCGGCGCTTGGGCAAGCGCGGACGCCGAGTTAAGCTGCCAGGGCTGGCGCTGCCAATGCTCACGCAGCGGCGAGTCCTACCATCCAGCCAGCCCCACTATCGAGGAGAACAAGACCAATGGCAGAGATCATCACCGCCGTTTACGCATCCGAAGACACCCTCGCCAATGTGCGCAACGACCTCGTCTCCGTCGGGATTCCGCAGGAGAAGATCCGCGTCAACCAAGAGAAAAAACAAGTACAGGTCATGGCGCCTGAGGTATCCGAGGCCGAGATTGAGGAAATCCTTCGGCGTCATCAGCCGACGGAGGTCCACACCCGCTGAGCCACCTTCGGCAGCGGGCGCCGCGCGACGCATGCGTCGGGGCATCCGTCGCGCGGCCTCCAGCGGTTAGCAGCCGCTGCAGGCGAGATGCCAGCGTCGACGCCCGACGAGCGGCTGGGTCGCTGGCAGGCGAAGCGGGTCGTTCGCTGGCAAGGGCCGAGGAATCAGGCCCGGACCCGCACCGCTGACGTCAACGGTTGCGCCTTGGCTCTCGGCCCTTTCCTCTTGCCGGCGCACGACGCGGTGTCGAGCACTTGGCGCATCTGCAAGCGTCTGACGCGGTCAAGCAATCGATGCACAGTCGTGCCGACGGCGGCGCGCCCGCTGCGCTCAGGACGCCCCGTCCACCACTCGCAGCGCTGCACCGGACCACAACCGCTTGGCGGCGGCGTATTCGTCCTCGCTCATCTGGCTGCCAACGATGTTGCGCAGGAGGTCGGCATCGCGGTCGCCCTGCTCCACTGCCAACGACAGCCAGTAGTGCGCCTGGGCGAGATCGATGGTCACGCCGCGGCCCTCTGCGTAGATGAGCCCGAGGGTGTACTGAGCGTCGACCTCGCCGCGCTCGGCGGCTTCGCGCACAGCGCCCACCTTGCTCGGGTCGTTGCGCAGGAGGATGAAGTCTTTGAGATAGCTATTGTCGGGCATGGCGGCGATGGGGCTTGATCGGTCTGGTGGTCTGGAGCTGCGGGCGAAGTCCGTGGAGGCCAGGGGTCGAGCGCGGGAAAGCGGTACGGGGTAACGAGTGACCGGGTGAAGGAACCGACAGCCGGTGGTGAACCGGCAAGGGCGGGGGCCACGAGGAGGAGATCGCGGGGCGAGCGCCCGCCCAGGCCTCAACCGTTGCGCGTCGGCCCTGGGCGCTCGTAGCTCGCCAGCAGCGCGTCGTAGGCGTCAAAGCCGACCAGCGTGCGGAGCCTGTCGAAACTGACACGGGACACGGGCGTCTGACCGGCCGCGAGCTGCCCCAGCGCCGCCTCCATGGCATGCACGGCGCAAGCCAGCAGGGTCAACGGATAGGCCGCGAGCCGGTAGCCAATGTCTGCAAGCCGTGCAGTCGGCAGCATGGGTGTGATGCCGTCTTCCAGCATGTTGACCATGTGCACGCCTGGTACTTCACGGCAGCAACGCTCCATCTCGGCCTCATTCCGCGGCGCTTCCAGAAAGAGGACGTCGGCGCCGAGGTCGGCGAAGGCCTTGAGCCGGTCGATGGCCTCGTCGAGTGCCCATTGGGACCCGCGCTCGCACTCCAGGGCGCTGCGGGCATCGGTGCGGGCCACTACCACCAGGTCTCCATCGCGCTCCCGGGCGGCGACGGCCGCACGGATGCGCCGCACCGCATCATGCCGATCGACCACCTCTTTGACGCCTGTGTGGCCGCAGCGCTTCGGCGCAAGCTGATCTTCGAGCATGATGCCGGCGAAGCCGGCGCGGGCGAACTGCGCCACGGTGCGCTGCACATTGGCCACATTGCCGTGGCCGGTGTCGCCATCGCCGATGACGGGAATCGATACGGCGTCACAAATGGCGCGGCCCTGGTCCAGCATCTCAGTCACCGAGAGCAGCCCAGCATCCGGCAGCGCCGCCCGCGCCGCGGACACCGCGAAGCCGCTCATGAAGGTCAGCGGGAAGCCCGCCTGCTCCACCAGCCGTGCCGACAGGGCATCGAAGCAGCAGGGCATGGGCTGGCAGCCGGCCGCCGCCAGTTGCGCGCGCAGCCGCGCCGCCGGGGAATCTGCAATGGGCATGGTGATCGGCCGTATCGCGCGCTGCGAAGGGGCTCTGCGGCTTAAGAAAAGGTGGCACAAAAGAAAGGGCGAGGATTACCCGCCCAGTTCTTATTCCTGCGATGATCCGAAGGCACTGGTAGCGCCCTGGTCGGCGGTCAGGCGGCGCTGGTGGACCAGAGCCATGGGCCCCGGCGTTCGGCGTTAGCGCAACCGCAAGATCGGGTCAGCTCTTGACCCAGTTACCGAAGTTATCGGTGTTCTTCTCTTCGCCGTCGCTGTAGCCGGCTTCGTATGCCTCGGTGACGCGCTGCTCCTCGCGCTTCGGATTCTGCAGGAAGCCACACTGCCAGCCCTGCACGTACTCGTCGTCGACACCGAGCTGCTCCATTTTGGTCACGGCATCATAGTAGAACTGGTTCATCTCTCCGCTCTCCCAATCGAGTTGTCGCTGTTGCTGAGGGAAACACCGATCTCCGCGGCGTTTCCCCACCGGACCGGAGGCCCGGCCACAACCGTTCCCGCCGCGGCAAAGGTTGTCCGGGGAAACGGGAGACCGCGCCATCCGATTCCGTGCCGATGCTGCCACAGGATGGGGCAGACCATCGGACGATCTATTAGCTTCGGCCGACCAGTGGCGTCTCTACGCTTGGCTCATCCTAGTGCTGTCCCTGCGCCCGTCCCGGGGATGCAAGCTTGCAGAAGGCTAACTGAGGAACAGTCTCATGGCGACTGCCGCAAACGGCGCCAGAGGCATAAAGACGATCCCCAAGCAGCATGGTCAGCTTAACGAATAAGCATACCCTTTTTTTCTAATGCGTGCCAGGACTGCGATTGGGACCGCAGCCGATTGCACGGTCGGGGCCGTGCCCAGATGGACGCCCAAATCCGCGCCCCTGACCTTCAGCTCGGCCCGGGCGGGCGACGGCACCGGCTAGGCCGGCAGCGGACTTGCGACTGCTTACGCGCACACCACATCATCAGGTGGCGCTGCGCTGCGCCAGCGCCGCGCACGAAGCCGCCGTGCTTGCCCGACACCCGCAACGATTCCACAGGAGAACGCCGCGCATGCGCCCCGCCCAACTGCTCCGCGTCCTAGAGCGCGAATTCGCCAGCACCACCGAAGGCCACCACACGCCGGTGATGCTCTGGGGGCCGCCGGGGGTCGGCAAGTCGCAAATGGTCGCACACATTGCCCAACGCCACGCCGTTCCGGTCATCGACATACGCCTGTCGCAGATGGAGCCGAGCGACCTGCGCGGCATCCCCTTCCGCGTCGATGACCGAGTGGAGTGGGCGGTACCTGCCATGTTGCCGCACGCCGAGCGCCACGGGCCGGCGGGGATCCTGTTCTTGGATGAGATCACGTCGGCCCCGCCGGCGGTGTCGGCGGCGGCCTACCAGCTCATCCTCGACCGGCGCCTTGGTGAGTATGCCGTGCCAGAACACTGGGCCATCTTTGCGGCCGGCAACCGCCAGGGCGACCGCGGCGTCACCTACAGCATGCCGGCCCCGCTGGCCAACCGCTTCTCGCACTTCGAGGTGGAGACCCACCTGGACGATTGGGTGGCCTGGGCCTACGCGAGCGGCATCGACGAGCGCATCATCGCGTTCCTGCGGTTTCGGCCAGAGCTGCTGTTCGACTTCGACCCCGCGCACAACCCCGTGGCCTTTCCGTCACCGCGCTCCTGGGAGTTCGCGCACAGGGCACTGCAGAAGTTCGAGGACGACTCGCAGCTGCTCCAGGGCACGCTGCAAGGCTGCGTCGGCCCGGCGGCGGGGGTGGAGGTGACGGCCTTCGTCAATAGCCTGGACCAGATGCCGGACCTGGACGCCATCTGCGCCGGCGACGACGTCTCCGTGCCGCGGGAGATCGATCTGCAATACGCCGTCGCCGCGGCCCTGGTCGGCAAGGCCATCCGCGCCAAGGGCGCTGCCGACGGCCAGCAGGTGATCGGCAACATCCTCGCCTACGCCGGGCGCTTCCCGCAGCGGGAGATGGGCGTGATGCTGGTCTCCGACCTGCATCGCGCCATCGGCAACGACTTGTTCGAGGTACCGGCATTCGCCGACTGGGCAAGCGCGGTTGCCGATGTGATGCTGTACGAGTAATCAGGGGCTCGGTGGTAGCGTGCTTGAACGCGCCGGATGTTTGCAGATGCGTGACGTTGTCGACGCCGCGTCGTGTGCCAGGCACAGGCGGGGGAAAGGGCCGAGGGCCGAGGCATGACCGCGATCTCTCGGGTGCGGGTCCGGCCTTCTGCCCTTACCCTTGCCCTTCCCCGGGGCCTAGGTCAGGGCAATAACAACTTGGCGGCGCTCCAGACCGATGGCGCCCGAGAGCACTCCAGCCAGCTTGCGGGTCAAACCGTGAGTCGGAGAGAACAGACACGCAATCCATGACCGACACCGCAAACTTCGACTTGACCGCCATTGAAACCAAGCTGGCCTCGGCGCGCACGCGGCTCATCCTGGACAAGCCCTTCTTAGGCGCCTTGGTGTTGCGCCTACCCATGCAAGCGGCGAGCGACACATGGTGTCCCACGACGGCGACGGACGCTAGGCGTTTCTACTATAACCCAAACTATATCAATGCCCTGTCGCTCGACGAGACCCAATTCATGCTCGCCCACGAGGCGTTGCATTGCGCGCTGTCGCACTTCGCGCGGCGCCAGCACAGGGTCAAGCACCGCTGGGATCTGGCCTGCGACTACGCCATCAATCCCCTGCTGGTGGACGACGGTCTCAAGCCGCCGCCCAACGCGCTGCTGATGCCCCTCTACAAGGGCATGACGGCGGAAGAGATCTACCCCCTGCTCGACGACAACGACCAGTCTGAGACTCTCGACACCCACGCCTACGACAGCGAGGCCGACGGCGGCCAGCAGGGCGAGCACAGCGACCTCGACGAGCGCGACATACAGCAGCAGCAACAAGCGCGCGGCGAGCAGGGTGACGACGGTGCGGGCGCCGAGCCGCAGGCGAACGCCAAGGCGCCACCGAGCGACGGCGCCAGCCCACGCGGCGCCTCGAGCGAGCGTGCGCCGGGTGCCGCGGCAGACACGGAGGCCGAGCCAGAAACGCGCGGGGATGGCGCAGACAGCCCGCCGCCCCTCACACCAGACGAGCGTGAGACACTGCAGGTGCAGTGGCAGCAGCGCATGGCGGGCGCTGCCCAGCAGGCCATGCAGGCGGGCAAGCTCCGCGGCGAGCTGAAGCGCATGATCGACCACCTGCTGCAGCCGCAGCTGCCGTGGCGCATGCTGTTGGCGCGCTATATGAACAGCATCACCCGCGAGGATTACAGCTGGGCGCGCCCCTCCCGGCGCGAGGGCGACTACCTCATGCCAAGCCTGCGCAGCCACCAGCTCGACCTCGTGGTGGCCATCGACATCTCAGGCTCCATCAAAGATGGCGAGATGCAGGAATTCATCGACGAGGTGGACGCCCTCAAGGCGCAGGTGCGCGCCCGGGTCACCCTATTGCCCTGCGATGCATCGCTCTGCGCGGGCGCGCCGTTCCGCTTCGAGCCCTGGGAACAATTCCAGCGCCCGGAGCGACTCGGCGGCGGCGGGGGCACCAGCTTCCGACCCGTCTTCCAGTGGGTGGAGCAGCAAGGGCTTAGGCCGGATCTGCTGGTTTACTTCACCGACGCCGACGGCGAATTTCCGGCGGCAGAGCCCGCCTATCCCATTATCTGGCTGGTCAAAGGCAAGAGCCCCGTCCCCTGGGGCCAGCGCATCCAGCTGAACTGAGAGGCGGCGACGCACGCGCCGGTCTGAGAGACAGACGCCGCGCCACCCGCTAGCGCCCCGCGCGCACCCAACCCCAAGCCCCCACATGCCCATATCCAGATCACGCTCGCCGCACCCGCATCGACAGCCACGGTCGCTGACCGCCTGGCTCGCCCGCGGCCTGCTGGCGGCCGCGTTGGCGCTCACGCTGCTGCTGCCGACCTGGGCGGGCAGTGACGACGCGCTCGACCTGCCGGACTTCGGCAGCAGTGCCGATACCTTGCTGTCGCTGGCGGAGCAGCGCGAGCTTGGGCTCGAGTTCATGAAGTGGGTGCGCAAGACCCTCGACGTGAGCACGGATTCACTGCTAACAGACTATGTCCAATCCCTTGGCAACGAGCTGGTGCGCGCCAGCCGGCAGACTAGCGGGCGCTACGATTTCTTCGTCGTCGAGGACCCGCGCATCAACGCCTTCGCGGGGCCTGCCGGCAACATCGGCGTCAACGCGGGGCTGATCCTCTCCGCCGAGACCGAATCCGAGCTCGCCGCCGTGCTTGCACACGAAATTGCCCACGTGAGCCAAAGCCACCTGCTGCGCTCCTTCGCGGCGCAGAAGCGGATGACGGTGCCCGCCACGGCGCTGCTGGTGGCCGCTGCGGTCCTCGGCGCCGCCGTGGATGCACAAGCCGGCGCCGCTGCCCTGATGGGCGCCCAGGGCGCGATGGTGCAGCGACAGATCAACTTTACCCGCGCCAATGAACGAGAGGCGGACCGCATCGGCATCGATACCCTGGCGCGCGCCGGTTTCGACCCCTTCGCCATGCCAGGCTTCTTCAAGAAGCTCACGCAGGCCAACCGCGTCTATGAAAGCGGCGCGCCGGAGCTGCTGCGCACCCACCCGGTGACCACAGACCGCATTGCCGATGCCCTCGGCCGGGCCGAGCGCTTTGGCTCCAGCCAGAGGCCGGATAGCCTGCGCTTTCATTTAACGCGGGCACACCTGCGCGAGCAGGGGCACAGCCGCGCAGAGCAGGCTATCGACCACTTCGAGGATACGCTGGCCAAGGGCCGCTTCCGCAACGAGACCGCCGAACGCTACGGCTATGCGCGGGCATTGGCCCGCGGCGGCAAGTTGGATGCAGCAGCCAAACAGCTGACACCGCTGCTGGAGCAATACCCTAGCCAGGTGGAATTCGTGGTGCTCCAGTCGCAGCTCGACCGCCGCCGCGGCAACGCCGCCAAGGCCGCACAAGACCTCAAGGGCGCCGTTGGCCTATCCCCTGGTAATTGGCCGTTGCAGCAGGCCTACGCCGAGGCGTTGCTCGACGCGGGCGAGCCCGCCGCCGCGCTGGCGACCCTCGAGCGACTGATCGCGGCGCGCCCGAACACCACTGCGGTGTACAGCCTCATGGCGGACGCCGCCGGCAAAGCAGGCGATGCTCCCGCTGCCATGCGCTGGCGGGCGGAGCTACTGTTTAGAACCGGTGACCTGGAGCCTGCCATCCGCCAGCTGGAGCTCGCCCTGCGGCAGCCGGACGTCAACTTCCATGAGGCCGCAAAGATTCAGGTGCGCCTGGATGAGCTCCAAGACGAAGAGCGCCGGCGGAAGGCCCGGAAGTAAGCGCGCGTGCAGCCTGCCGATCCGGTCGGGCCGCCTTGCGGTTGGCACGGTTGGCTTGCAAACGCGGCACGGCGGGTCAAAACCACGCAAATTTCGACGCTTCCACAGGGGAGCCGACTATTTCCCCGACCTAAGGGATGCGGTAAGCTCTAAGCCTCGTCGACGAACGTCTGCCTCCGCTTTCCGTTCATCCGTGCCCCTAGGCCGGCCGGCTCTCTGGACAGCGGTGTTTCAGGCAAAAGGTTCTGACAACAGGGACTATCGATCGGCGCGAGAGCACGAAAACACCTGGAGGTGCTGAAGTTGTTTCCGCCGCGCCCCGCGCGCACCGTCACGGCCCCGACTGCGGCCCACTCGGCGGCTCTCGCTCTGAGGCGAGGCCACTGGCCAACGCGTACCCGGCTCGGCCCACCCCAGCCCGACGCCGCACCGACGCGTGATCGCGCCGGTTCCACTGGCGGCGGGCCAGCCGTTGACTGTGCGCATCGCGTCAGCGGTCGCGGGCGTCATGGGCCCGCTGCCACACAGCGGAACGACGATGTGCCCTACCCGCGCCCGTGAAGACGGACCCCCCGTCGACCTGTTCCCCGTCGACCTGATCAGGCCGACAGCTTGCTGTCGGTGCCACGTGAACGATCGACCACCCAAACCAACCAACCGATCCAAAGGAGATACCCGATGATCGATACAAAACGCAGAATCCTGCTCAAGGGCTCCCTCGGTGCGGGCGCCGTCGGCGTCGCCGTCAGCGCGGGCCTGCTCACGCCCCAAGCCGTGCTCGCGGCTTGGCCCGAGGCCGCGTTCAACGCCGAGGATCAATCCAAGGCGCTGACCGACCTGCTCGGCTCAGATACCATCGAAGACAGCGACAAGGTGAAGATCAAGGCGCCGGATATCGCCGAGAACGGTGCCGTGGTGCCCGTCACGGTCGAAGGCGAGATCGAGAACGTCAAGTCCATCTCCATTATTGCGTCCGGCAACACTTCACCGCTGATCGCCTCCTTCGAAATGGGCGAGAACGCTGTGCCCTTTGTATCCACGCGCATCAAAATGGCCAAGACGGCCGATGTGGTGGCTGTCGTCCAGACCCCCGACGGCCTGCTGGGCGCGTCCAAGTCCGTGAAGGTCACCATCGGCGGTTGCGGCGGCTAAAGCTCCGGGGTGCACGTCGCATCCTCCGGAAGCCCCGCGCAAACAACCGACCCCAAACGGCAACAGCTTTATAGGTAAGACGATATGTCAAACATCAAAATCCGCGCCAAGGCAGACAATGGCGTCACCACAGTCAAGGCCCTGATGAGCCACGAGATGGAAACAGGCGCCCGCAAGGACAAAGAGACCGGTGAGCCGGTTCCGGCCCACTTCATTCAGGAAGTGACCGCAAAGTGGAATGACCAGGTGGTGATGACCGCCCTGTGGAGTGGCGGTGTCTCCAAAAACCCCTACCTGTCCTTCAAGTTCGATGGCGGCGAGCCGGGTGACGGCATTGAGCTCACCTGGGTCGACAACAAGGGCGAGACCGAGACCGGCACCGCCAACATCAGCTGACGCACACCGGATTCGGCTGCCGCCGAGTCCGGCTTCAATGGCATCCGTCGAGACCGCCGCCGACCTGAGGGTCGGCGGCGGTTTTGTTTGGGGCCTGGGGTCTTCGGCACCGACCAGACGCTCCTCGGCCTGAGTTAGCGCCTCCCTAACGCTTGAGTGCCCTTTCGCAGCGGTCGACCGCCCTTTCTAGTCAATCCAGGTCGAGGCCGAGGGCGTGGAGGACGCGCCACGAGAGCTCATCCGGCGTGCGCGAGATGACCTCGGCCGGGATCTCGTGCTTCAGATGCAGCCGGTCGAAGTCCTCGAAGCCATAAGAGACCATAAATGGATGCATACCCGTGTTCACGGCTGCACGGAAGTCTTTGGCCTCATCACCGCAAGCGTAGGCACGCGCCGGGTTGATCCCGAGCTCATCACGGGTCTGGCGGAAGTAAGGCAGCTTGTCCTCGGATAGGGGCAAGTGCACCAGAAAGTCCAGCAGGTCCGGCTCGATGCCGTGACGGTCGAAGAGTCGCGTCAGGGTCTCGATGGGATTGATGGTGATGTTGCGGGTGACAATACCGACCTTGACATCGGGCTCAACGGCGAGGCGGCGAATCAGGCGCTCCATGCCCTCGAACATGGTCGCCTCCTCCCGGTACACCTCCGTCAGTGTCTCCACCACCTTGGCGCGGGTGCCTCGGCCGAGCTGAAGCCGCAGATTCTGCGGCATTTCTTTCAGTCCGCCGAGGTACTTGAAGATGTTACGGCGCTTCTGGAATCGGGCCAGTGGACCGATGTCCATGCCATGATGGGCAAAGGTCTTCTCGATGGCCTTGAAGGCATCGATGGTGGTGCCATCGGCATCGAGGATCAGCAGGCGGTCGTTGGTATACATGGCGCATGCGTCAATCGGGCGCAAAGCGCTGCTGGGGCCCTAGCGCCGGGCCGCCGGCGGCAGTGTCGTGGTCTTGGAGAACAGCGGCGATTTTCGCACATTACGCCGGCAGTACCGCAGCGAAAGCGATCGGAGGGCGGCCGCCGGCGCAGCGAAGCCGTATGGCGGCGGAGCCTTCCTGTGGGGTTTGACCCGTTGAGGCAGGGCCGGCAGTCATCGGCGCGCACACCGATACGTGTCGGCAAACCCCTGACAATCGCGCCATTCGTCGCGATCCACTTACAAAATAGCGCTTTTTGCCCAAAAAACAGCCGGCTGGCGTTGTGCCAGCGGAGCGTTGAGGCTATACAGCATCGCGGCCCAAACAAGCCGCCCGCTTTACCCTCAACCAAGGAAGTGATCGCCATGACACTCATTAAACGTTCCGTCGCCGAGCTCATCGGCACCTTTTGGCTCGTACTCGGCGGCTGCGGCAGCGCCGTGCTCGCCGCCGCCTTCCCCGAGGTCGGCATCGGCCTGCTCGGCGTGTCCCTCGCCTTCGGCCTCACCGTGCTGACCATGGTCTATGCCATCGGCCACGTCTCGGGCTGCCACCTGAACCCCGCCGTCTCCGTCGGCCTTGCCGTCGGCGGACGCTTCGGCTGGGGCGACTTGCCCGCCTATGTCGTCGCCCAGGTCATCGGCGCGACCCTCGCCGCCTATCTGCTGTGGTTCATCGCCGCCGGGGCACCAGAGTTCGCACTGTCCGCGAACGCGCTGGCGGTCAACGGCTACGGTGAGCTCTCGCCGGGCAAGTACAGTATGCTCGCTGGCTTCGTCACCGAGGTGGTCATGACCATGATGTTCCTGCTGATTATCCTCGGCGCCACCGACAAGCGTGCGCCGGCGGTCTCCGCGGGCATCGCCATCGGCCTTGCGCTGACCTTGATCCACCTGATCAGCATCCCGGTGACCAACACCTCCGTCAATCCGGCGCGCAGCACGGGTCCGGCAATCGCACTACTGACCGGCGGCCATGGCCAGGCGATGGGTCAACTGTGGCTGTTCTGGGTCGCACCGCTCATCGGCGCGGCACTCGCAGGCGTGATCTATAACCTCTTCGCCGTCGCGGACGAGCCTGCCGAAATCGAGAAGCTCGGCGGCAAGGTCGCCTAGCGTTCAGCGGGTCGACCGAACCGTCTCACCCAGCCCGGGCCCTGCGGTGCCGTTCATTCGGCGCGGGGCCCCGGGTCCTAAAGATCCCCGACGACCCCTGCCGAGGCGTCACGAGCCCGCGCCAAGGGCGACCCACCCCCCGCCGCAGCGAGATCTCGCCGCGGACATCTAACGCGTCAGCGACACTGCGGCAACTCCCGGACGAATTCCGCGGCTTCCAAGCCCGCCAGCGCACATGGGTTTTCGGCCGCGATGCACGCCGCTCGCACCCGATCGCTGCGTGACGACGCCTCGCTATCGTGGTGACTACGCCGCGTCGTCGTGCCCTAGCGCTCGGGCACGAGCGACGCACCCCGGTTTCCCGAAAAGCCACGCGCGACGGGTATAACATGGCAGGCGATTTCGCCCCGTTGTGCCGCCCATCGCGTCCCGGAGACCGCCATGCCAGCCCAGCCCGATCCCGGCGCGGTTCGCGCCTATCTACTCGATCTGCAAGCGCGCATCTGCGCAGCGCTGGCCGCAGAGGACGGCGAAGGCCAATTCCGTGAAGACAGCTGGGTCAGGCCCACCGGCGGCGGCGGGCGCTCGCGCATCCTAGAGGACGGCGCGGTGTTCGAGAAGGGCGGCGTGAATTTCTCCGACGTGCAGGGCGACAAGCTGCCGCCAACGGCCACCGCCGCTCGACCAGAACTGGCCGGCCGTGGCTTCCGCGCCATGGGCCTGTCCCTGGTCATGCACCCGTGGAATCCCTTTGTGCCGACGTCGCACATGAATGTGCGCTTTTTCATCGCCGAGAAACCCGGCGAGCCTGCCGTCTGGTGGTTCGGCGGAGGCTTCGATCTGACCCCCTACTATGGTAACGACGAGGATGTGATCCACTGGCACCGCACCGCGCGCGCCGCCTGCGAGGGCTTCGGCGATGCCGGTGAGACCTCAGCCCAGCTCCACGCGCGGCTGAAGCGCTGGTGCGACGACTATTTCTATCTCAAACATCGCCAAGAGCCCCGCGGCGTCGGCGGGCTCTTCTTCGACGATCTCAACGCCTGGGGCTTCACGCGCTGCTTTGCGTTTATGCAAAGCGTGGCCGAGCACTACCTGCTCGCCTACCGCCCCATCGTCGCCCGCCGCAAAGGGCTCCACTACGGTGAGGCGGAGCGCCAATTCCAGTGCTACCGTCGCGGGCGTTACGTCGAATTCAACCTGGTCTACGACCGCGGCACCCTGTTCGGCCTGCAATCGGGCGGGCGCACCGAGTCCATTCTGATGTCCCTGCCGCCGGCAGTCAGCTGGCGCTACGACTGGCACCCCGAGCCCGATAGCCCCGAGGCAGAACTCTACGACCGCTTTCTGGTGCCGCAGGATTGGTTGGAAGAAGCGCCTTAGGGGAAAGCCCGCTGCCCCCAGCGGCGGCGATACTGGGCGTGCCGACGCTGGAGACCAGCGGCCTTGATCAGCCCGCCGGCACGCCGCGTGGGCGTGAGCCCCCGGTGGACCCCGCTACTTGGCGGCTGCCGCCTGCGCGAAGGCGGCGCTCTCCGTCAGCCGCAGCGCGTCGTCCTCCGGCCCCGCCGCGGCCACCCGCTCCACGAACAGCGCCGCCAGCCCGCGCGCGTCGGCAAGCGCCCTGCCCCGCTCGGGCCCCAGCACCAGCAACGCCGTGGCCCAAGCGTCGGCCTCAGCGCAGCGCTCGGCGAGTACCGTCACCGATGCGACCTGATGGTCCACCGGTCGGCCGGTGGCAGGGTCGATGGTATGGGAGTAGCGGGCACCATCGAGCTCGAAGAAGTTACGATAGTCTCCCGACGTCGCCATGGCCCGGTCTTGCAACGCCACCACCTGCAGCACTGCGCGCCGGCCTGGGTCTGGCCGTTCGATGGCAATCTGCCAGGGCTCACCGGCCGCATTGAGACCGCGACCGTACAGCTCCCCGCCGATCTCCACCAGGTAATCTGTGATACCGGCCTCCGCCACCACGGCAGCCAAACGGTCCACGCCATAGCCCTTTGCGATGGCGGACAAGTCCACATAAAGATCCGCCCGAGCCTTGCGCAGCGCCGGCGGCTCGGTGCGGGTCGCGAGCAGCCCCCAGCCCACCCGTGCGCGGGCTGCATCAATCTCGGCCTGCGCCGGCAGCTGGTCGGCGGTGACCGCCGGGCCGAAGCCCCAGAGGTTCACCAGTGGCCCGACGGTGACATCAAAGGCCCCATCCGTCAGCATGCTGATGGCGAGCGCCGAATCCACCAAGCGCACCAGCTCGGCAGATACCCGAAACCAGTCGGTGCTATCCGCGGCGTTGAAGCGCGACAGCTCCGAGTCCGTCTGGTAGGTCGACATCTGGTCGTTGACCGCCGCCAGCTCAGCGCTGATGCGGGCGTACAAGGCCGCCTGGTCCAGACCCGCGGGCGGGCGCGACACCTGGACGCTCCAGCTGGTGCCCATGGTCTGGCCGACCAGGCGGAGCGTCTGCTCCCGGGGACCGCAACCGGCGAGCAGGCCGGCCAGCATTAGGGCGGCCAGCATGGCGAGGAGCCAAACCGAAGGGCGCGCGTAGCGGCTGATCGAGCCTAAGGTCGATAGGGGCATAAGCGTTACCGGATGCAGATCGCCGCGGAACGATGTAAAAACTGGACGACGCCGACCCGGACAGCACCGGCTTCCGGCCGAGTCCACCCCGGCGATTATGCGCAAGATCAACCATCAGGATCATGCTTCACATCACCCCCGACATCGCCATCGACGAGGACGAGCTGCGTGAGCGCTTTGTGCGTGCGCCCGGGCCCGGCGGTCAGAACGTCAACAAGGTGGAAACGGCCGTGCAGCTCAGCTTCGACGTGCACCGCTCGCCATCACTGCCGGCCGGCGTGCGGGCACGGCTGGAGAAGCTCGCGGGCTCGCGCATGGACTCTAACGGCGTGCTCACCATCCACGCCCACCGGCATCGCACCCGGGAGCGCAACCGGGCCGATGCGCGTGAGCGGCTGATCGCGCTGATTGCGAAGGCCAGCCATGTGCCGAAGCCAAGGCGACCGACCAAGCCCTCGCGGGCGGCAAAGGCCCGCCGCGTCGATGCCAAGAAGCAACGCGCCCGGATCAAGCGCATGCGCGAGCGGGTGGGACGCGAGGACTAGCCAACAACGGCATTGGTCCGACCGCAGCCCGGCCCGCTGCTCACCCGGTCGCCGCCGATGGTCTAGCGGCCTACAATCAAGGACGTGACGGGCCGGCAGCCGTGGAGGAACCGGCCCTCGAAGGACCAGCAACCACCAAAAACAATACGCCGAGCACATGGCTCAGCGCGATGTCCCGCGTAGACATCCGCGACCGTGCTGCGCGGCCGCCATGGGGAGGAAACGATGATGCGCAGACTGCAACCATTGCTTGCCGCAACGCTGGCAGGCGTCGTGGCTGGAATTGCACCGGGTATGCCCTCGGCGGCGGACGGCGAGCCATCGCCTGCGCTGACCTGGAACTGTGCCGGCTGCCACGGCCCGGACGGCGCCAGCGTCGGCACCTTGCTGCCGAGTATCGCCGGGATGGACCCACGCTACTTCATGCGCGTGATGCGGCACTTCGGCAACGACGAGCGCTTTTCCACGGTCATGGGCCGCATCGCGCGGGGTTACGGCACCCTGGAGCTGCGCGCCATGGCGTTCTACTTCACTGACCAGGACTGGGTGCCCGCCGGCGTCACCGCAGACGCAACCGTGGTTGACGCCGGGAGGGCCATCCATGACGAGCACTGCGTGGAATGTCACGAGGAGGACGGCCGTTACCAGGATAAGGAGATCCCGCGCCTGGCGGGTCAGTGGCCAGCCTATTTGTTGGCGCAGCTCCAGGACTATCGCGCAGAGCGCGGGCCGATGCCACAGCCGGACAAGATGCGCGAGCGCGTCGCGGAACTCAGCGACGCGGATTTAGCGGCGTTGAGCGCCTTCTACGGGCAGGTGGACGCCGACCTGGGCACACAGGACGGCCCTTGAGCAATCGACGCGCGTGCGCCGCGAATCTGTTGAGGGGGCTTGGTGCCCGTCTGCATTGGCAGCGGCAACTGGGCGGCGCGGCGCTGCGTCAGACCGACGAGCGACCGGGTCGGCGGCACGCCAGCGGGCCATTCACTGGCCAGGGCCAAGGGCCGAGGGCCAAGGCGCGAACCGGCATCCCTAGCGCCAGCGGTTGCGCCTCGGCCCTTGGCCCTTGGCCCTTTTCCCTTGCCAGCGCCTGGCACACGGCGCGGCGTCGAAAACTTGGCGCCTCTGCAAACATCTGGCGCCGTGCATCTCTCCAGCGGGTGCTTCGCTCGGCGCGCCGAGCGGCGCGCCCGAAACGAATCGGTTACTGCGTGGCAAGCCAGGCGGTAATGCTCTTCACCTGCTCGTCGGTGGGGGGTGCGTCGCAGTTGGAGGGGGAATAGAAGGCAGCGTGCATCAGCTTGGATTCCTCAGTGCCACCCTCGCCACTGAGAATCTTGATGGCGTTCTCGTACAACTCGTCCGCGGGCTTGCCTGCCAGTTCCGGCACCAGCTTGCTGACGGGGGACTTACCATCGGCGCCGTGACAGTTCACACAGCCATGGTATTTGAACAGCTCCTGCCCGGACGGGCCGCTGGCTTCCTCGGCGAAGGCAGCGGCGCAGGTGGCTGCGAAGGCGAGGCCGACGATGCTGCTGGCGAGAGGGGCTTGCTTCATGCGCTTTGTCCTCGATGATCTCAGGGTATGACAACGCTGCCTTTGGCAGCATAAGCACTCCGCGGTGTAATGATTCGGCCGCGGTTGTGTCGCCGCAGCAGCCCTCGTCGGCCGCTGCGTCGATCTGCACGGGGAGAACGGCCCCGCAGGCGTGACGGGCTTGGGACGCTTCATTGTCCCGGCTCTGCGGGTGCTGAGCGCTGCTGCTGCCCCGCCTGGTGTGGGACGGCCGCATCCGCGGCGAGCTGTTCGATGACGTCACGGAAAACCGTATAGGGCTGGGCGCCGGCGATGCGGCGCAAGGTGCGGATACCGGCCCCGTCGTCGGTGGGCACGCCGACGAAGAAGGTTGGGGTGCCGCGCACGCCAAGCGCGGTCCCTTGTGCGAGATCGGCCGCGACCGCGGCGGCATGCCGACCGCTGTCAACGCATGCCTCGAAGGCTGCAATATCGAGCCCGGCAGCTTCGGCATGCGCCGACAGGAACTGCGGCTGCAGCGCCTTGCTGTGCTCGAAAAACAGAGTGCGCAGGGCTTGGTACCGGTCCTGCTCGGCGCCGCAGCGCGCCGCCTCCGCGGCACGAGGGGCATGCGGATGGCGATTGGCCACCGGATAGTCGTAGAACAGGAGCCGCACGCGGCCGCTGTCTACATACTCGGCCATCAGCTGCGGCAGGGTCTCGGCGGTATACCGGCGGCAGAAACCACACTGGAAGTCGAAGAACTCGGCGATGACGATGCCCGCCTCAGGGCTGCCGACGGCGGGCTGCCCCGCGGTTACCAAGATCAGATCGGTGTCTATCACGGGTGCACGAGCCGCAGCGGCGATATCGAGCAGCCGCTGCATTTCCAGGCGACGTTCCGCTTCGGAGATGGTCGCAGCAGATGCTGCTGCCTGGGCCTTTTCTTGAGCGTCGTCGGGGGCTGGGTCGGCGCACGCCACCGCCGGGAGCAGAGCGATTGGCACCAGCAGTGCGCCAAGCCGCAGCCGACGCCGAAGTGCTTGATGCTTTGTCAGTCCCCCTGCGGTTGCATCACCGATCGCGCGCGAGGCGTTGGATCGGCGCTTGCCCTCGGGCAGTGTTCGGAACGACGCCCGGCCTCATCGCCGGCCCATGGCGGGCGCCTGGTTCGCCTAGACGGCCCCTCCTTCTATCGGACTCTAACCCAACCCGAAGACCCACCTCAACGGTCAAGTTTTCGTGTACCCGCGTCCGCCGGGCACCGCTGCCAATGAAAAAGCCGGCGCTCACGAGCAGCCGGCTGAAGGGGGCGAAGTGATTGCAGCGGCGCGGCGCTCGGCCGGCAAGCCGCGCGCCGATGCGGCTGGTGGGGGGGTTGGTCAGGGGCGCGCGGAGAGCGCCGGTTCGGCTGCCGCGGGCTCCACGGCGAAGTCCTTGTCCACGTCGTCGGCGACGTCCATGGAGGAGAGCGCCTCGACGCGCTCCGGCGGATAGCCCAGGGCTGCATAGTCAAGAATGCCATCGGGGCTGTGGCAGTCCTTGCAGGTGTGGCCCTGACGCTGAATGCCGTGGTTGACCATGAGCGTGCCCATCTGGCGCATCCAATTGGCCTGGACGTTTGGCATACTGCCATCGGGCTGGATGGGGTATTCGGTCTTCCAGCCGCCTTCGACGCCGAAATAGGCCATGAACTCGTCCATCATGTAGCGTTTGAAGGGCTCTTGGTACATGCGCTGGACGATGGGGTTCTGAATGGCGACCTTCATGGACTCCAGCGGGTTGCCGGTCTCGTAGTAGGTGGCGTAGTCAAAGGGCAGGATCATGGCCCCGAACGGCCCCTGGTTGCTCATGTCCTCATACATCATGGCGTTGAAGGGCTTGAATGGATAGATCCGGCTCTCACCGCTTTCCATGGCCGTTTTCAGGTTCTGCTCGATCATCTGCTTGCGCCTCTCGAGCATCTCCGGAGAGAGCTGCGAGAGGGGCTGGGTAGCGGCCTGTACGTACTGGTCCACGTCGAGGTCGGGATAGCTCCCTTTGAGCTCTTCGGCCTTGGCGCGGACGGCGGCGATGATCTCTGGATCGGTGATCTCGGCGATCTGCTGCATCAACGGGTTGTAGCTGCCGTCGCCCTCGGGATTGCTGCCCAGCGCGTTGGCCAGGAAGGTGCCGTTGCCGTTGAACCAAAGGTAGATGATGCCCTTGCCGGGCGCGCCGGACTTATAGACGTCGGTGAACTCCCAAAGGCCTTCTTCCTTGTTCCAAGTGGGATGCACCCAGTCGCGCAGCACGACGTTGTCGTCTTCCAGCTGCTTGATGTGGCAGGTCTCGCAGGCGATGCGGGCGGTATGCCCGTTCAGCAGCGCCCGGTGCTCGGAGGCGTTATGCGGCACCGCACTATGGCAGCTCTGGCAGGTGACATCCTTCTCCGGTAGATCAGTGGCCACCAGGTCGACGCCCATTCGTCCACGGGGGATCTTGTGCCCTTCGGGCTCGTGGCAGTCGGTGCACTGGATGTTTGCCGCGGCATGTGCATCGTGCTCAGGGCTGAAGGGATTACCCCGCTTGGCGCCCGAGTGCAGGATCCGTTGATGCTTCTCGCCTAGGCTCTTGGCGGCGACGTTATGGATGTAGACGTCGCCACCCATGTTGTGTTGATGGCAGTTCAGGCAGTTCTCCTTGCGAGTCGGCCCGACGGTGAGCGCCGCACGCATGCTCCGGTCTTGGTTCCAGCGCAGGCCATGCTTGTCCTGCATGACGTAGCGCTGATTCATGTCGTACTCGCGGGAGTGGCAGATGAGACAGTCGATGCCTTGCTTTGCGGTGTCCGGCACGTCGCCGACGGGCATCATCTTCTCGGTGGCGGGGTGGTAGTTGCCGCCGATGTGGCATTGCCCGCAACCCTCGCTGCGCACAACCACCTGATCGGCCGGAATCTGTGCCGGGTCGGTGTTGGGATCGGCGTGCGGACGGCTCTCCACGAGTGCCGCCCAGCCCGTCCAAGAGAAACTGCCCGGGATGCCGCACGCTCGATTGACCTTGCCCACCGGGATTTGCCGCTGGTCCGGGGCGTTCACGAGACGACCGTCGTAGCCGTAGGTCGAAAAGCCGCCGGCGACCGTACTCTGGAACTTGAAGTGCACCGTGTTGACGATGTTCTCCAGCGTATCGACGGTGCTCAGGCTGCCGTCGGCATGCTTCACCTGCATGGTCTCGTGGCAGGTGAGACAGGTGGCGGGGCCCTCGTAGGTGCGAATGCCAGCCTCGCGGAAATACTTGATGTGGGGGTAGGCCGTATCCTCCATGAACGACGGCGTCTGCATCAGGATCTCGAGCTTCAGCTCGCGCGCGAAGGGCTCCTCGTCAAGGGCAACGATTGCCTCGGCACGCTCGCGGCGGGCTTGTTCCGTAAGGTCCAACGCCAGCTGTTCGAGCTCGGCGTCGGAGAGGGTGTCGCGATTCGGGAAGCTCGTGAGCGGGGCGTTGGTGACGCCGGTATAGGCCTCGAAGGCCACCGGATACAACACTTTGTACATCAGGTAGCCCACCACCAACACCGCCAGGCCGATCAGCAGCCAGCGGCCGGCCCGGGGCGATTTGGCGGAAGCGTTGGCTTGGGCGGGGGTATTCATGATCTAAGCGTCCGGATACAGCGCGATTTTAGGGGAGCTTGAATGGTTCAAGGTGCCCTTGATTGACCGGGTCGGACTGCATTTGCAGCGCCGACAAGTATGGCTCGTGGCGGGTTACCGCGTTTCTGCAACGGCTTCGGCGTCATCACCCTTCTGGGCCTCCCGTCCTGTCTCGGGGCCGGCCGCTTTATGCCAACCGGTGACCATGGCCTTGAGGTTGGTGGTGGGCGTCTCGCCGGTGGTGATGATGTACACGTGCACCACCAGAAACAGCAGCAGCATCCACGCCAGCAACAGGTGGGCCATGGCGACGAGCCAAATCGTCCCGTAGCCGAAGACGGTCTCCGGCAGTTCCGCCGAGAACAGGAAGGCCCAGCCGGTGATGATCAACAGCGGCATGAGGCCGTACATGACACCAACATAACTCAGGGTCTGCAGCGCATTGAGCTTCTGCTCCGCCGTCACGTGGAAGGGATGCGGCTCATTGACGAAAATGCCGTAGACGTAATAGCGCACCTGCCGGTAGAGGTCCATGGGCAGGGCGCGAAGATTGACGAGGTAATGTTTGCCGTTGCCGCCCACGACATTGCCGAGCAAAAAGGCCAACCAGGACACGGTCAGCAGGATACCGCTGATGTTGTGCACCGGTACCGCGACGTCGAACGGGATCAGCCAGCCCAGCGCAAAGTGCATGCTGATGCCCGTGAGCAGTGACGTGAGAAACAGGATGGCGTTGAGCCAGTGCCAGGCCCGCAGCCAGAGCGGATAGAGGTAAAAGGCGCTCATTGGGCCTCCTGCTTGTGCGGTTGGGCGCCGCTCTCGGCACCCGAGTTGGTCAGCCTCTTGTAGGCCGAATATCGGCCGTAGCCATGGGCGCCGATGCCAATGATCAACAGGCCCACGACGGCGAGCCCAATGAGGTCAATGAGGGGGCTGCGGCTCATGCCGATGATATAGGCATCGTTATAGATGGCATGGGCAAACAAACCCTTCTCCTCACGCTCTTGTCCGGCACGATGCACATAGAGCTGCGCCAACAGTTGTCCACCCTTGCTATGGCACTCGACACAGTTCTGGTTGCTGTCATCGGCACCCAGCAGCTCGTGTGACGGTGCATAGAGGCCGCGCCCATCCACCGGGGTATGGCAGTCGATGCAACGCACCGAGCCCCAGTGCTGCTGCGGGCGCGGCAGCCAATCGTGCCCTTTAGGCACCGGTGAGCGCAGCTCGGTGTGGCAATCGAGACACAACTTGTTATTGGCGGCGACCACCTCCGGTACCGGGGTGTCAGTGGGCAGCGGCTTGAAGGCATGCGGGTTGTGGCAGGAGAAGCAGTTCAACGGCTCCTCCTCCAGCTTGGCGTGCACGCTGCTGCGGAACTGGGCGTCGAAGCCCTCGAGCTTGGGCGGCTGATGATCAGGGTCGTCCTGGTGCTGGGCGTGGCATTCGACGCACTGCAGCCCCTCATCCGCACTGGTGGTGCGGTGGGGATAGTGCTTGTAGCCGCGGTCATGGCAGTCGCCGCAGGCCAGTTCGTGGTGAACCGAATGCTCGTAGGCCTCCCGATCGATGGACAGGTTGACGATCTCCCGGGTTTGCGGGTCACGGTACGCCAAGGTCTCCATCCAGTGGCAGCGCATACAGGCGGGGCTGTCGCCGCTGGTGAGGCCAGTGGCGTCGACGCGCGCGCCGGCATCCGCCGCCGCAGATGAGGCTGTGTCCGCCGACGCACCCGTGGACTCGACGTCCGGAAACGCCCCCGCAGGCGGGGGCTCGGCCGCAACCGGTGCTGTCGGTGGCACCGCCCGCGGCGGCGCAGACACCGGCTGAGGCTGGGCCAGGTCAGGCTGGGCCAGGTCAGGCTGGACCGGTTGGGGCTGGACTGGCTGGGGCTGCACCGGTTGGGACTGGACTGTTGGGGCACCGGCAGGCGCCGGCGCATCCTGCGTGGACGCGGATCCCGGCTGCGGCTGCGGCGCAGTCATCACCGGGCCCGGCGGGGCGATGGGCGGCAGCCATGCTGGGGCTCTGTCCGCGCCCGGGTATTGTGGCCCAACCATCGGCGGCAAGCCGGGCGCGGGCGGGGGCGGGTAGCCCCTGGGGGCCGGCATCCAGCCGGGCGGCGGGCCACCGGCGGCGCCATCGACACCGAGCACGGCAGAGGGCACCGCGGATGCCAGCAGCATCAGCAGCAGGGACAGTACCCACGGGGCCGCCATCGGGCGGCAGAAGTTCAGGATGCCACGCATCTGGGCCTACTCTTAATCGCTCAGGAGATCTTGACCGGGCTTCCCCGGCGGGGTTCACGCTACCGGGCCCCGATGCTGGGGATAATGATCCAAGGCAAGTCGCTCCCCGGAAAGGACCGCCAAGGGTCGAAGCGAGGCGCCCAGGGGCGCGCAGTTGATCCCGAACAGCGTTCGGCTCGCCGGCGTGCGCGGCGATGGGCGTTGACGCCGACGCCCGCCACTGCCAAACATCATGCCGCACCTAGGGCCGTTGCGGCGCGGCCTCCCGCCGCCGCCGGCCGCGGCGCCGACGGCGCTGGATCAGCGTCAAGACTGGCCCTGAGAGCGCATAGCCCACGAACAGAAGAAAGAGCACGATGGGCGGATCCAGCACCACGAGTGCGAACCCCAGCATCACCACCACCATCACCATAAAGGGCACCTGGCCGTGCAGCTCTAGGACCTTGAAGCTGTGATAACGGGAGTTACTCACCATCAACAGCCCGGCGCCGGCGGTAAACAGCGCCACCAACAAGGCGATGCTGCCACCTTCAACGCCGTTGTCCACGCCAATCCACACGGTCGCCGCAATGATGGCTGCCGCCGCCGGGCTCGGAAGGCCCTGAAAGTAGCGCTTGTCGGCAATGCCGATCTGTGTATTGAAGCGCGCGAGACGCAACGCCGCGCCCGCCGTGTAGACAAATGCCGCAAGCCAGCCAAGCTTGCCGAGCCCCGTCAGCGCCCACTCGTAGGCCACCAGCGCGGGCGCGACACCGAAGGCCACCATGTCGGAGAGGCTGTCGTACTCGGCGCCGAAGTCGGTCTGGGTGTTAGTCATGCGAGCGATGCGCCCGTCGAAGCCGTCCAGCAGCATCGCCGCGAAAATGCCCAGCGCCGCCGCCTCAAAGCGGCCGGCGTTGGCGGACAACACGGCGTAGAAGCCCGCGAAGAGTGCTGCCGTCGTGAAGAGGTTGGGCAGCAGATAGATGCCGCGTCGACGCCTGCGTTGCGGCAGGCCGGCCCTGCGCTCGGCGCCGCCGAGCGTCTGCGGCATGGGTGTCTCAGTGGGCGGTTGGGGAAGGTCCGGCATCGTCCTTTCACAGTTGCGGCGACAGGGTGGGCGGCGGCTTGCCCGCCGGCGGTGAGCGCAAGCCGGGCACGCGTGCAAGTCCCAGGCAAGCACAGGCCCCAAGCACAAGCCCCAGTGTATAACGCTCACCCATGGATGTTCCGCCGCGATGGGCGCCCGTCGGACCCAGTCGCCGCGTGAGACCGCCCCGCCGCTGGACCGGCGATGACGCCAGGGCGCGAGTCCCAGCCTAGGTCCTAGATCCTAGGTCCTAGGCACTCGGCCCTTAGACTTGGCCAGTGAACAAACCGCTGACGTTCCGGCGACCCGCTCGCGCGAAGGTCTAAGGCATCCCTGGCAAGCATAACGGGTCTGACCGGGATAAAAGCTGCACCACCAGCGCACGAAACCGGTGCACGGCGCCGCGAGACCCCGCCATGACGCACCGTTGCCGATCATCCGCCCGGTCACTGAATCTTTGTTTTGACAATGGCGCGTCGCGCGTTTTAATGGAACCGCGCGCACCGTCTCCGGGACCGCCAACGGAGCGCCGCTCCGGCAGCCACATGGGAGCCCTTCATGCAGCGAACCAGACCGGACCTGCCCAGCAACGACAAGCGCTGGAAGTTGGTCAACGCCACCATGCGCCGCAACGGCTATGCCGGGCACGCCCTCATCGAGGCGCTGCATGCGGTGCAGGATGCCTTCGGCTTTCTCGACGAGGAGGCCATGACCTTCGTCGCCGACTCCCTGGACCTGCCGCTGAGCAAGGTCTACGGCGTCGCCACCTTCTATCACTTGTTCATGCTCAAGCCGCAGGGCCGCCACGCCTGCGTGGTGTGCACCGGGACGGCGTGCTATATCAAGGGCGCGGGCGCCATCATCGATGAGATTCGAGCGCGTTTCGGTGCCAGCCCAGGGGAGACCACGGCGGATAAGTCGCTGTCTGTGCTCACTGCGCGCTGCGTCGGCGCGTGCGGACTCGCGCCTGCCATGGTGGTAGACGGCCGGGTCATCGGCAAACTTGGCCCCGATGCCTTCTGCAACCGGCTTGCACAGGAGATTGCCGAATGAACCTCGACGACCTCGAAGACCTCGCCGCCCAGTATCGCGCCGAGCTTGGCGAAGTGGACCGCGAGGTGCGGGTCTGCGTCGCAACGGCCTGCTATTCCTCCGGTGCGCCTGCCGTCGTCGACGCCCTAAACGCTGCAGCCGAAGACCCCCCCGCCGACGGCGCGCACAGTTGCAAGATCAAGGGCGTCGGCTGCATGGGGCTCTGCTCCGTTGGCCCTATGGTGGCGGTAGCAGAACCCGGCGCCGACCTGCGCGAGTCGACGCTGTATCGGGATGTGACGGCCGACGACGCCACCGAGATCCTGCAAAGCGCCCGCACGCCGGGCGCTGCCCCGGTGGAGCGGCTGCGCTGTCCCAGCGATATGCCGTTCTTTACGCGCCAGCGTTGGATCGTGCGCGAGAACTCCGGCATTGTCGACCCGGATAGCTTCAAGGGCTACGTCGCCGTCGGCGGCTACCAGGCCATGGTGCAGGCGCTCACCGAGATGACGCGCCAGGAGGTCATCAACGAGATCACCACCAGCGGGCTCCGCGGGCGCGGCGGCGGCGGCTACCCGACTGGTCTTAAGTGGTCGACGGTGGCCAAAATGCCTGAGGGGCAAAAATACGTCATCTGCAATGCCGATGAGGGCGACCCGGGTGCCTTCATGGACCGGGCGGTGCTGGAATCGGACCCGCATCGAGTACTAGAGGGCATGGCCATCGCCGCCTACGCTATCGGTGCGAACAAAGGCTACATCTATATCCGCGCCGAGTACCCGCTGGCCGTCGAACGGCTCAAGACCGCCATCCGCAAGGCCAAGCGACAGGGCTTTCTCGGCAACCACATCTGCGAGACCCAGTTCAATTTCGACATCGAGATCCGCCTCGGTGCCGGCGCCTTCGTCTGTGGCGAAGAGACGGCACTGATGGCCTCGGTCGAGGGTGGCCGGGGCCATCCGCGTCCACGCCCACCCTACCCTGCCGAGTACGGGCTCTGGGGCCACCCGACCCTGATCAATAACGTCGAGACCTTCGCCAACATCGCGCCCATCATCAGCCAAGGCGGTGCCTGGTTTGCTGGCATAGGGACCGAAAAGTCCAAGGGCACAAAGGTGTTTGCGCTGGCCGGCAACATCGTCAATGGTGGCCTCATCGAGGTCGACATGGGCATCACCATGCGCGAGATCCTGTTCGATATCGGCGGCGGCATCCCCGACGGCAAGGCGTTCAAGGCGGTGCAGACCGGGGGGCCTTCCGGCGGTTGCGTCCCTGAAAACCACCTGGACACCCCCGTCGACTATGACAGCCTGACGACGCTCGGCACCATGATGGGCTCCGGCGGCATGATCGTCATGGACGACACGGCCGACATGGTGGATGTGGCGCGCTTCTTCATGGAGTTTTGCATGGACGAGTCCTGCGGCAAGTGCGTGCCCTGCCGCGCCGGCACCCAGCAGATGCATGGCCTGCTCGATCGCATCGCCAAGGCCGAAGGCACCCGTGCGGATCTTGAGCTGCTGGAAGAACTCTGCGAGGTGGTGCGGGCCACCAGCCTGTGCGGGTTGGGGCAGACGGCGCCGAATCCGGTGCTCTCCACGCTGCGATACTTCCGCCATGAGTACGAGGAGAAGCTGGGATGAGCGGGGCCTAAGAACCCCGCGCGCTGCACACCGGCAAGCAGCCACGCCGACCAGTCCACGTCAGCCTCGGCAAGATCACGAAAACCTACCCCCGGAAGAGGCCCCTCCATGCCACTGCCCGCCCCGCAAACCAACGTCCGCGTCGTCACGCTGACCATCGACGGGCAGGATCTGTCCGCCCGCGAGGACGAGACCCTTATCGAGGTCTGCCGGGAGAACAAGATTCCCATCCCGAGCCTTTGCTGGATGGACGGCATGTCCGTCGTCGGTGCCTGCCGGCTCTGCGTGGTCGAGGTCGACGGTGGGCCCCGGCTGCAAGCGGCCTGCTCCACTCGGGTGCGCGAGGGCATGAGCGTCCAGACCAACACCGACAAGCTCCAGCGCTATCGCCGCACCCTGGTGGAGTTGCTCTTCGCCGAGCGCAATCACGTCTGCGCCGTGTGTGTCTCCAACGGGCACTGCGAGCTGCAATGGCTGGCGCAAACCTGCGGCGTCGACCACGTGCGCATGCCCTACCGCAATACCGGCTACAGCGTTGACTCCAGCCACGAGATGTTTCGCGTGGACCACAACCGCTGTGTGCTCTGCACCCGCTGCGTGCGCGTCTGCGACGAGATCGAGGGCGCCCACACCTGGGACGTCATGGGCCGCGGCAGCGGCTGTCAGGTGGTGACGGATCTCGCCAAGCCCTGGGGCGACAGCGAGAGCTGCACCAGCTGCGGCAAGTGCGTCCAGGTCTGCCCCACCGGGGCCTTGGTGAAACAGGGCACTTCCGTCGGCGAGATGGTCAAAGATCAACAATTCTTATCCATCCTCGCGCGGCGCAGGAGCAACCGATGACTGCCAACACTGCGAAGGTCACCGTGGCCACCACCTGGCTCGACGGCTGCTCCGGCTGCCACATGTCCTTCCTGGACATGGATGAGCGACTGGTGGACCTGGCAGACCAAATCGATATCGTCTATAGCCCGCTGGTGGACACCAAAGAGCTGCCGATGCAGGTGGACCTGGGCATTCTGGAGGGCTCCATCAGCAACGACGACGACCTGCACAAGGCCCGCGAATTTCGCGAGCGGTGCAAGCTGCTCATCAGCTTGGGCGACTGCGCCGTCAACGGTAACGTCCCTGCCATGCGCAACCCGTTCAAGCTCGACGACGTCATCGAGCGGGCCTACCGCGACAACGTGGACCTGAACCCGCAGATCCCCACCGAGGGCGTGCCGCGGCTGCTGGACCAGGTCCGACCCATCCACGGCGTGGTGGCCGTGGATATCTTCGTCCCCGGTTGTCCGCCCTCCGCCGATGCCATCCACTATGTGCTCACGGAGCTCATTGCCGGGCGCACACCGGACCCGAGCCGAGTCACGCGCTTCGGGGCATGAACGGATTGCAGCCGGCAGCGTACCGGTGGCGGTTGCCCGCGGTGGCAGTCGCGGCCCTAGCTAGCGTTGCCCTGCTCGAACCTGCCGCCGCCGAGCAAACATCCGAGCAGCGCATCGAGCGGCTGGAGGCGCAGATCCGCGCCCTCACCGACCGCGTTGCGGGACTCGAGGCCGACCGCAGCGCTGCCGCTGCCGAAGACCGCGACGCCCCTTGGCTGTTGGGCGATGATCTGCGCGGCTCCCCCTTTCGCATCGTCCACAAAACGCTGGACGCGGACCGGGGGCGGGTGGAACTGCTGCTGCAGATCACGGCGCCGGTGGCAGCGCCGGAGCGTTGGATGCCGGGAGGTCCCGCACCTATTCGCCTCACGCTTACGGCACCCGACGGCCGCGATCAAAGCCTCTACATGACGTTGCTGCGCGGCGCGAGCTTCGAGCCCGGCAAGCACCTGCACCTGCTGGCCGAGCTGGACCCCAGCGCGGCCGCGGCGGCGAGTCGACTCCAGATCGAGCACATACGCTGACGCCACCGTGCGCAGCCACAACCCTACCCCGCAACAGCCATTGGGCCGAGCACCATGAGCCGCACCATCAGCATCGAACCGGTTACCCGCATCGAGGGCCACGCGCGCATCACGCTGCAGCTGGCCGACACCGGCGAAGTGGAAGACGCCAAGTTCCATCTCACCCAATTCCGCGGCTTCGAGAAGTTCTGTGAGGGTCGCCCCTACCGCGAGATGCCGGCCCTGACGGCTCGCACCTGCGGCATCTGCCCGGTAAGCCACCTCTTGGCCTCAAACAAGGCCTGCGATGACTTGCTCGCGGTGACCATACCGCCCACAGCGGAGAAGCTGCGCCGCGTCATGAACCTGGCGCAGCTGCTGCAAAGCCACGCGCTGAGCTTCTTCCACTTGTCATCGCCGGACCTGCTGCTCGGGTGGGACTCGGACCCCAAGGATCGGAACATCTTCGGGGTCATGCGCGCCCACCCGCAGCTCGCGAAGAACGGCATTCGGCTCAGGCAGATCGGCCAAACCATCATCGAGAGCCTCGGCGGCAAGAAGATCCACCCTACGTGGGTGGTGCCGGGTGGCGTCAACGAAGCGCTGACCACCGAAAAGCGCGACGCCATGCTCGCGATGCTGCCGGAGGCGCTGACCATCGCCAAGGAGACCTACACCTTCTACAAAGGGCTGGTGCCCAAGTTTAAGGACGAGGCGAGCCACTTCGGCACCATGCAGACCATGTTCTTGAGCCTGGTCTCACCGGACGGCCACCTGGAGCACTACGATGGCTTCCTGCGCCTCAAGGATGCCGCGGGCCGCATCGTCGAGGACAAGGTGCCGCCGCGGGAGTACCCGCGCATCATCGGCGAGGCGGTGGAGGACTTCAGCTACATGAAGTTCCCGTATTACAAGCCGCTGGGCTACCCCAGAGGTATCTACCGCGTTGGCCCCCTCGCCCGGCTCAACAATGCCGACGCCTGCGGCACGCCGTTTGCCGACGTGGCGCTCGCTGAGTTTCGCACGCTGCAGGAGGACACCGGTCCCGTCGCCTCCAGCTTCCACTACCACTATGCACGGCTGGTGGAGATCATCTACGCCGTCGAGAGCATGCAGCGGTTGCTGCAGGATCCAGCAATCCTCGATACCCGGGTGCGCGCCCGCGCCCGCGGCAACAAGAGCGAGGGGCTGGGCGTGTCCGAGGCGCCCCGCGGCACGCTCATGCACCATTACAAGATCGACGACGCCGGCCTCATCACCTGGGTGGACCTCATCATCGCCACCGGACATAACAACCTTGCCATGAACCGCAGCATCAAGGAGGTTGCGGACGCCTACGTGGATGGCACGGACGTGAAGGAGGGCATGCTGAACCGCGTCGAGGCCGTGATTCGGTGCTACGACCCCTGTCTCTCGTGTGCATCCCACGCCTTTGGACAGATGCCGATGGTGATCGACATTCGGGACGCCGCCGGAAAGGTGGTCAGGCAGATCACCCGTGATTGAGAGTGGCAGCGTGACGCTGGTGATCGGCTACGGCAGTCCCATCCGCGGTGATGATGCATTGGGGCCACTGCTTGCAGAGCGCGTCGCCGAGCGTGTCGAGCAAGGCGATTGGCCCGCGGGCACCGTGGCGGAGGCCCGGCACATCCTCACCGCCGAGCTGGTGGCGGATCTGCATCGAGCCGAACGGGTCGTGTTCATCGACGCCGCCGTCGACACAGCCGCCGGCGAAGTGCGCTCCATGCGCCTGCAACCAGATCAGACGGCCCTGTCAACCATGGCCCACTTCCACGACCCGCGCGAGCTGCTGGCCTGGTGCGAAGGCCTCTATGGCACGGCACCCAAGGCCTGGCTCGTCTCCGTTGGCGGGGGTGCCTGGGACTACGGACATTTCGACCTCAGCCCCGCCGTACGAGGCGCGCTGCCGGCAGCCCTTGACCTTGTGCGCGCCCTCTGCGCGTCCACACAGGACACCGCGATCGTCTGTTGAGGCGATGTCTCCGACTGCCGTGGACTGGGGCGCCGGCACGCCAGCGGGTTGATCGCTGGCTACGGCCAAGGGCCAAGGGGCCGTTTCGACCAAGTGTGCCCTTTGTCCTAGGCTTGTCCTCACACACTAGGTTCACTTACTCATCCAAGCCATTGCGCCAATCCTGGTTCTCCTTGTCGAAGAGCCGATTGGCCTCCGTCGGCCCCCAGCTGCCGGCGTCGTAGGTGTGGATATAGTCGCGCTCGGTGGCCCAAAGCTTGAGCACCGGGTCTACCACACGCCAGGCGTGCTGCACCTCATCCGAGCGCAGGAAGAGGGAATGATCCCCCGACAGCACATCCAAGATCAGCGCCTCATAGGCGTCGATCTGGTCACGCCCCATGGTGCAGGTACTGGCGTCGACCCGCTCCGTTTGGGTGCGCATGGTCAGGCCCGGCTGCTTCACCAACAGCTCGAAGCGCATGCACTCGGTGGGCTGGATGCTGAGCAGCAGCCAGTTAGGCTTCAGCTGCTCGATGGGGGTGTCGCTGAAGAGCTGCTGCGGCGGGTGGCGGAAGCGGATCGCAATAAGTGATTGCGACCCGCCGAGCCGCTTGCCCGTGCGCAGATAGAAGGGCACGCCCCGCCAACGCCAGTTGTCGATATAGAGCTTGAGCGCGGCATAGGTTTCCGTGGTGCTGCGCGGGTCCACGCCGTCTTCCTCAAGGTAGCCCGGCACCCTGGCGCCGGTCGCATCCCCCGGTGCCTCGCCCGCCCGGTACTGCGCGCGGAAGGCTTGGGCATGCACCGCCTGCCGCGGGATGGGGCGGATGGAGCGCAGCACCTTCACCTTCTCGTCCCGCAGGGCCTCAGCGTCCATGCTCGGCGGCGGCTCCATGGCGACGAGCGTCAGCATCTGCAGCAGGTGACTCTGGATCATATCGCGCAGCGCGCCAACCCCATCGTAGAAGCCGGCACGCCCGCCAATACCCTTGGATTCCGCGTGCGTGATTTGCACGTGGTCGATGTAATTGCGATTCCACAGTGGCTCCAGCAGCAGGTTCGCAAAGCGAAACACCAGGACGTTCTGGACCGTGCTCTTGCCCAAATAATGGTCGATACGGTAGATCTGCTCCTCGGTGAAGTGCCGCCGCAGATGCTCGTCCAGGATCTGCGCGCTCTCGAGGTCGTAACCGAAGGGCTTCTCCACCACCAACCGCGCCCAGCCGTGTGCGGGCCGATGCAGGTCCTGGGCAGCGAGTCGATCGGCAACCTCACCGTAATAGGCCGGCGCGATGGCGAGGTAAAACACCAGGTTCGGCGAAAAGCCTCCGCCCTCAGCCGCTTGGTCCGCTCCGGCGAGGCGCTGCGCCAGCCGCTCAAAGCCCGCATCATCGGTGAGGTCGCCCTCAACGAAGGCCAACCGGGCCAGCAGCCGCTCCAGCACCTCGTCGTCCGGACGCTCGCGCAGCTGTTCCCGGAGGGTCTCGCGCACCTCAGCGCGCCAGTCCTCATCTGCCCAATCGCGCCGCCCGAAGCCGATGACGCGCATCGATGGGGCCAGATGGCCGCCCCGCTCGAGGTGATAGAGCGCGGGTAACAGCTTTATTTGTGAGAGATTGCCGGTGGAACCAAAGATCACCAGCGTGCAAGCTGTGCGCATGAAGGACTCCTGAAGTTAAATCTGCCGCATTCCAGGCCTGTACTTTGTGCTAGGTTCATCGAGTCAAGGCCTTGCCAACAATCCAGCCATCGCAACGACAGCCATGGACCACAACACGATGCTTTCCGACCCGGACCCAAGCGGTTACAGCGTCCTGATCGCGAGCAGCGAGGCGCATCCGCTGGTGAAGACCGGCGGGCTCGGTGATGTCGCCGCAAGCCTGCCCATGGCGCTGCGCAACCTCGGCCATGATGCCCGTCTGATCCTGCCCGCCTACCCAAGCGCAAAGAAGCAAGTGCGCGAGCTGAAGCTCCTCATGGAGCTGCGGATGCCGGGCGTGGTCGGCACCGTGCAGCTCTGCGGCGGATTGTTGCCCGATCGCGACCTACCCGTTTACCTGGTGGACGCCCCTGCCTATTTCTGCCGGGAAGGCAATCCGTACACCGACGTCAGTGGGCGCGACTGGGGCGACAATCCCGAGCGTTTCCTCCTGTTTAGTCGCGTGATCGCCCATGTGGCCATGGGCCTACCGCCACTCAACTGGCGCCCGGACGTCTTGCATTGCAATGATTGGCAAACGGCCCTTGCGCCAGTGCTGCTGCGCGACCACGACGAGCGTCCAGCGACGGTCTTCACGATACACAACCTGGCCTATCAGGGACTGTTCGACCGGGCCACCTTCGACCGGCTGCACCTGCCACCGGCGCTGTGGTCCGTGAGCGGACTCGAATTCCACCACCGCCTGTCCTTCATCAAGGGCGGCATCGTCTTCGCCGACCGCGTCAACACCGTCAGCCCCAAGTATGCGGACGAGGTGCGCACACAGCGCTATGGTTGCGGGCTCGACGGCCTGCTGCGCCAGCTCGGCGGGCGCTTCCGCGGCATCCTCAACGGCATCGACTACCGCGTCTGGAACCCCGCCAACGATCCCGCACTGCCCCAGACCTACGACGCCGAGCGCATCCACCTCAAGGCCGAAAACAAGCTCCAGCTTCAGACCCTGTTTGGCCTGCCGCGGGACGAGCACGCCTTCGTGCTTGGCCATGTCGGCAGGTTGGTGGAGCAGAAGGGCGTGGATCTCATCATCGACATCCTGCCGCGGCTCGTCGCCGCCGGACGGGTCCAGCTCGTGATGCAAGGCGCCGGGGATCGGACCCTGGAGCAGGCCCTGCAGGAGGCCGCGGCGGCACACCCGGAGCGCGTCAGCGTGCACGTGGGCTATGACGAAGTCCGCGCCCACCTGGTGGAGGCCGGGTGCGACGCCTTCCTGATGCCCTCGCGCTTCGAGCCCTGTGGGCTCAACCAGATGTACAGCCTGCGCTACGGCACCGTGCCCATCGTGCACAACACCGGCGGGCTCGCAGACACGGTGGTGGACGCGAGCGACGCAGCAATGGCCGCTGGCACGGCCAACGGCTTCCTATTCAACGATCCCAACGCGGACGGGCTCTGGTACGCGGTGGAGAGCGCCCTGCGTATGCACCGGGAGCAGCCCGGTCAATGGCGCGCTTTGATGCTCGCCGGTATGCATCAGGACATGAGCTGGCAGGCAAGCGCTCGGCATTATGTGGATTTTTATGCCGAGGCCATCGCCTCCCGAACGCCCCTGCACGCTGCCGCAATGGCCTGACGGCGCAGAGTGACGCAGGTGCGGGTTGGCACGACGACCCGCAACGCCACGGACGACGAAGAGGCCCGGAGGTATACCCGTTGCACATGGGTTTTCGGGACAGCGAGGTGCGTCGCTCGTGCCCGAGCGCAAGGCACGACGACGAGTCATAGTCACCACTATGGCGAGGAGTCGTAACGCCGCGATCGGGTGCGAGCGGCGTGCATCGCGGCCGAAAACCCATGTGTGACG
>CAZGCI010000032.1:0-39817 GCA_964524185.1 uncultured Thiohalocapsa sp.
GGATGATGTCTAACTTCGTGCTCTTCGCGCTGCTCTACACCGGCATGCATCCGCCTCTGGAAAATTTCTTTAGCACCGTGTTCTTGTCCGGTGAGCATAACGCCTTCGCCTTCGCAAGCATTGGCGTCGGCTTCCTCCTCGCCTGGGTCGCCTACGCCATCAGCGCCATCTCGGTGCCCATGATCTTGGACCGGGACGTGGACGGCTTCACCGCCATCCGCACGAGCGTCAAGGCGGTGGCGATGAATTGGCAGGCCATGACGCTGTGGGCCGGCATGATCGTGATGTTCATCGCACTCGGACTCATGTCCTTCTACATCGGCCTGTTCGTGGCAATGCCGTTGGTGGGGCATGCCACTTGGCATGCGTACCGCGACATCGTGCCGCGGGAGGGCTGAGCCCCGGCTCCGTCGCCGTTGTTCCATGTTCCGACACGCCAGGGAAGGCGCACAGGTTGAAGGCGCCGCGTAGGAGCTACATTCTTAGTGCTGCGCGAACTAAGGCTGACAAACGGCCGAATTGTAGGCACGTCGCTGGGTCGTTCACTGGTAAGGGCCGAGGGCCGAGGGCCGAGGGCCGAGGGCCGAAGCGTATACTCGCGGCCGCAGAGTCCGCCGGAACGCCTCAGCCCCTCGCAGCCGGTCCTGCCCTTCTTTTGACAGTACACGGAGCGGAACACAGGACGCATCTGTGACCATCTGGCGCGGTCCAGCACCCCAGGTATCCGCCTGAGCCAACCACGCTAGCCGAATAGGTAACCCAATGAGCGACATGAGCCAAACTGACCCCGCCGAGCTCACAGCTGGCCCGAAGACGTGTGCCCGCTGCGGCGCAACCTTCGTCTGCAAGGTCAACGACCTGCCACACTGCCAATGCATCGGCGTCAGCCTGTCTCCGGGGACGCTCGACAAGCTCAAGGACGTCTATAACGACTGCCTCTGCTCGCGTTGTCTCAAAGAGTTGGCCGGCCGGGAGCGCGCCGGCGACGTGGTGCTCACGGACGGCGTCCGCTAACGCCGGCGGGGCCGGCTTAGGGGCGGGGAGGTTCAGCGTCCGCGCGAGGGCGGAGGCCGAGCTGCTTCGCCAGCACTCGCAACGGCTCGCCCCGCTCGCCCACCAACGCCACGGCGCCCGCGCCCCGGGGCAGTATCAACGCAACCAGCCCACCAAGACGAAACTGCGTCGATGTTGCTCCCGGGGCCATTGGCACCACCAAGGCCGTCACCGGCCCGCGGCGTCCATCCATAACGAGATGCACGCCGCCAACTTCACCGATCCGACAGCGCCCGGCATAGCGCAGGGTTTGTGCGGTCGCCAAACCGGCTGGTGCGTCAACGCCGAGGTTGTGCAACAGCAGAGATGCATGACGCACCGGCACGGCGAGCCGACCGCTGGTGTCGAGGAGGTCGGGTTCCGATTGAACGTGCTCGATGGCCAATCGGGCTAGAGCCTGTCCGGCCCAACCAGCGGCGGGGTCGGGAGCGATCCGCAACGCCCACCAGATGACCGCCGCCAAGAGCGGCAACAGCCCGAGCAGCAGCCAGCGGCGGTGCCGACGGCCACCGCCGGGGGCCGGCAGCGGTTTGCCCATCTCCGCCGCCAGGGCGGCGCGCAGCTGTGTCTCGAAGGCCAACGCGCGCTTCGCTTCCGCGGCGCAAGAAGGGCAGTGCTGGGCGTGGCCGCGGAACTCCGGGTCCGTGTCCATTGGATCCGTCATGAGACGGCGCTTGAATGCGTCGCAGTCCATCGTAGGATAGTCGGTGGTCGGTCTGAGGCATCGCCTCGCTAGTCGTTAAGACCGCAGTGCCAGGGGATTTCTGTCGAGCATCACGCACCGAAACGATGTTTCGGCACCCCGCTCGCAGCGGCGCTGCGGGTGGAGGATGCTGTGATAATCTGCCCCTTTGATTGCTCGGGGCACTAGCAGCCATGGCAGTACGCGCATTCGATAGCATCATCATCGGCGCCGGGCCCGCCGGCGAGGGCGCAGCGATGAAACTCGCCAAGGCGGGTCAGCGGGTCGCCGTCGTCGAGGCCCATACCCAGGTCGGGGGCGGCTGCACCCATTGGGGCACCATCCCGAGTAAGGCGCTACGCCACTCCATCCAGATGCTTTCGGACTACCGCCGAAACCCGTTGTTCCACCACACAATGGACCAGGTGGATGTGGAGTTCAGCGACCTGCTGCAGGCTGCGGACACCGTCATCGACCACCAAGTGCGGACCCGCTACCGCTACTATCAGCGCAACCGCGTCGAGGTTGTCTTCGGCCGCGCTAAGTTCACTGACACCCATCGCATCGACGTCATGCGCCCCGACGGTGCCAGCGAGTCGCTTCGGGCCGATCACTTCGTGATCGCCACGGGCTCCCGGCCCTATCACCCGCCGGACGTAGACTTCAGTCATCCGCGCGTGTTGGATAGCGACTCCATCCTCGGCCTACAACACACCCCCCGCTCCATGACCATCTACGGCGCTGGGGTGATCGGGTGCGAGTATGCGTCCATCATGAGCTACCTGGATATCAAGGTAAATCTGGTGGACACCCGCGACCGGCTCTTGTCCTTCCTGGACGATGAGATCACCGACGCGCTGAGCTATCACCTGCGCGATCAGGGCGTCGTGATTCGGCACGATGAAGCCTACGCTGCCGTCGAGGCCGGCGACGACGGCGTCGTGCTGCATTGCCAGTCGGGGAAAAAGCTCAAGACGGACGTTCTGCTCTGGGCCAACGGCCGCAGCGGCAACACCGACGACATGGGGCTCGAGGCCATCGGGCTGACGCCGAACACCCGCGGCCAGTTGGAGGTCAACGAGAGCTACCAGACCGAGCTCGGGCACATCTACGCCGTCGGCGATGTGACGGGTGCACCCGCCCTCGCCAGCGCCAGCTATGATCAGGGACGCTTCGTCGGTGCGCACATCGCTGATGGCGAATGCGATTGGTCGCTGGTGGAAGAATTCCCCACCGGCATCTACTCGGTGCCGGAAATCAGCTCCGTCGGTCGCACTGAGCGGCAGCTCACAGCCGACCAGGTGCCCTACGAGGTCGCCCAGGCCCACTTCAAGGCCATCGCGCGGGCGCAGATCACCGGGCACACCGTCGGCATGTTGAAAATCCTGTTCCACCGCGAGACGCTCGAAATCCTCGGCATCCACTGCTTTGGCGAGCAGGCCTCGGAGATCATTCACATTGGCCAGGCCATCATGCGGCAGCCCCCGCCGGCCAATACCATCCAATACTTCACCGAAACCACCTTCAACTATCCCACCATGGCCGAGGCCTATCGGGTGGCAGCACTGAACGGCTTGAATCGGCTGTTTTGACGCCACGCAGAAGCTTGGGGTGACCCGCCCGGAGCGCCCAGCCGTTCGGTCGAGCGCGCACAGTGTCCGGCGATACCCTGAACATGACGACGACCGAAAAGTGTGGGCCTAATACTCCTGATCGCAGTTGCTCGCAGGCAGTGCCTCAGCGCTCGATCGCGGGCAGGGACAAGATGTACTCCGCAATGGCGGACCGATCCATGGCAGTCAGCTTGCTGGTGCCCACCTCGATGACATGGGCCATGGCACCGCCGGCAAAGTCACCGTTCGGGGCCATGCCAATCTCCAGATAGAAGGCCAACATGTCCTGCGTCCAGGTGCCGATGCCCTGTGGCTTGGCGGGCGTGATGTTGGGTGTACCGCCCCCTTCAACGCCGCCGTCAGCGCCGGCGTATCGAGCGTCCGTGTGGATCGCACCCAGCAGGTTACGCGGCGAGTGACACTCCACGCAGTGCGCTGCGGCCTCAGTGAGATAAGCGCCCCGGTTCCAACTGTCGCCGCGCGCCGGCTCTGGCGCAAAGGGCCCGGGTTCAAAGAAGAGCGCCTTCCAGATGCCGAGTGGCCAGCGCCAGCCGGCATACCAGACGAGGTCATGCGGGCGGTTTGGCTGCGCAACGGGCTCCACAGTGTCCAGATAGGCCTTGATGGCCAGCATATCCTCGCGGGTGAGCTTCGTGAAAGACGTGTACGGAAAGGCTGGATAGTAGTGATGCCCCTCGGGTGAGACGCCCTCCGACATCGCCCGCACGAAGTCCTCATTGGTCCAGCTGCCAATGCCGTAGTCCGGATCTGGCGTGATGTTGCTTGCGTAGAAGGTGCCGTAGGGGCTCTCGATGGGGCGGCCGCCAGCCAGGGGCGGGCCCTCTTTGGCCGTATGGCAACCGGCGCACAGGCCCGCGTGAAAGAGGTATCGCCCTTGGTCCACGACGGCGTCCGCCGCGGCGGCACCGGCCGCCGCCAGGAGCCCAAACGTGCCCGCCGCGAGGATGCGGCGGACGTTGTTGGGCTGCAGGTGCATCCTCACTGCTTCCGATAGGCCTCGTGGCAGCCCTTGCAAGAGTCACCGACGGCCTTGAACGCCCCCATGATGCTGGCCTTGTCGTCGGAGGCAACGGCTTCTTGGAAGCTTGCAGCGGCATCAGCGGCCGCCGTCGCTTTCTCAGCAAAACCCTCAGCGTCGGACCAGACCTCGGCGGTGGCGTCGGTCTCGCCGAAATCGGTGCCTTCCGCGAACAAGGCTGGGATGTCTGCGGTGGTAGCCACGAGGGCGGCAGCGACAGCATCCAGCCCAGGGCCGAACTCGAAGCCGTCCCGCAACCTGCCGACGGCGGTGCCGACCAGGCCGCCCATGATGCTCATCACGTTCTGGCGATATTTGACGGCCTCCTCGAGCTTGTCCATCGGCACATCTGCTGCGGCGGCGGGACCGGTCAACGCGGCAGCGAGCAGAAGGCTGGTGGCTGGCATGAGCTTGTTCATTGCTGGCTCCTAGGGTGTTTTAGCTGGTGTCTATTGGGCGATGCGGCATGCCATGCGCCCCTCGCTGTGCGCGAGGGACGCCCTTGCGAGGGCTGCACACACCGTTCTGGCTGCAGGCAACCGCTGGAGTCAGTATGCGCGCGCGTTCCGTAGCGCATCAAGGCCAGGTCGACAGTCCTGCTGAAATCCTGAGCACACCGTAAGGATGCGCCGGCGTCGATGACGGTTACACTGATGTGGCCGGCGGGGCACCGTCGCGCAGCGTCCTGCTCCGCTGCAGACACGCAAAGCCAGACGGCCGCTCGCTCACAGCCGCCCGACCCAAAGCTCTCCGCGAGGCCCGATTATGCTACTCAAGCTCGTCCGTGAAGGACTCGGACGCACCATTGCATTCGTCGACCAGCTCACTCGTCCCACACCGCTGGTGCGTAGCCCTGAGGCGCAACAGGCCGTGGAGCAGGCCATCAGCGGCATGTCGCTCTATCAGTACTTCGCCTGTCCCTTCTGCATCAAGACCCGCCGCGCCCTGCACCGACTGAGCCTGCCGCTGGAACTGCGCGACGCCCAGAAGGACCCGACCCATCGCAGCACGCTTGCACGTGAAGGAGGACGTATTCAGGTGCCCTGCCTGCGCCTCGACTCCGCGGCCGGCACCGAGTGGGTCTATGAGTCCAACGAGATCATCCGTTACCTGGAGCAGCGCTTCGGTGCGGCAGCGCCAGTCGAACCGACGCACTGAGGCATGGGGATGACAACCGCTGGACAACGGCATGGATGGCCCACCCCCATGACTGCGCTCCTGGCCCTCGCGTTGGTCTTGCCCATGGACGGCACCGCAACCGAATCCCAGGCGCCGACGGAGCGTTTCGAGCCGAGGGTTCCTGACCCGCTCCACCGCATCCCCGAGCTGGCCGTACCCCAGGCGGAGCACATCGAGTCCCTCACACCCATGGCGCTGCGCCGCGAGATCGCCCGCGCCGAGGGCCGCATCAGCGATCTGCAGAAGGCCCGAGACGCGGAACTGGCCGGTTTCGCCGCCGCGGTGGCTGGAGCAGAGGCCCGCGCCATGAGCAACGGCCCATCGGCGGCGGCTGCGGGCACCGACGAGGACGGCGTCGCGACACCGGTTCCGCCCACTGCCGAGCCCCTGCTGGACCCAAACACCAACAAGACCCGGCGGCGCGCCATCCAGCGGCACTACGGGAGCCGGCTTGAGGAGGCTCGAGCGCACTTGGCGCGGCTATTGGCGCGGCAGGCCGACATCGACCCCGAGGCATCGGACCAACAGCGGCTCCGAGAGGCAACTGCCGCCGGCAGCGCTGCGCGCTAGTGCGGCACGGCCAACGGACGGGAGCCCTTCCCAGCCGTTGCCGTCGTCATTAAAGGACGCAGACCGCCGCAGAGCGGTCAGCGGGTTTCGGATCAGCGAGCATGTGCCATTCCCGCTGGGGGCACTCACGTGCGACGCAGCGGGGGTACTGCGCCACAGCCGCTCAGTCAGTGGCTTGAAAGAAGAGCCGCCAGCGATAGGGGTCGAACAGCAGCTCGATGCGGGTGATCTCGCCGTCGCGTACCGTCGTCCATTGCACGGCAGGTGTGGAGACCCGCTCCGACACCTGCGTGTTCAGCACCAGCCAGTGGCACACATCGACACCGTCGACGAACACCCGCCGCCGCTCGATCCCGCGCAAAATGCCGCCCATCATGATGATGTACTCGACGAAAGTCGCCGCGCCGTCGAAGCTTGCGATGGGACTTTCGTAGTGAAACGCCGCCGGCGAGATCAGGGCTGCGACGGCGTCGTGATCGTGGGCGACCAGGGCGTCGAGATAGCGTTCCACGACGCTGAGCGCGTCGGCGGGCTTGTGGACGGGGGCGGCCATCATCGAGCTCAAGGTCCTGGTTGTGACGCCAAGCCTCGATTGTACGGCAACCGCAGCGGTTGTCTGCCAACATCCTGCGCCCCGGGCCAGCAGCGGCCGGGCGGGTGGGTCACGCGCCGCCATCGACGCGTCCGCTGGAAATCAGCCTTTGCGCCTGTGCCGCAGCGGGGCGCGCGGCCTGTGCTCGGCTGCAGTGAGCCGGGTCAATGGCCGACCTGCGCCGTCGTCGTTGCCACGCCGCTCTGCAACAGCGCTTCCACGTGCGGATGGCCTTGACTCGCCGCATGCCAGGCGGCGGGATGACCTTGCAGGTCCGGCAGTGTGACATCCGCACCGTGCTGCAGCAGCGTGCGCACGGTCTCCGCGTGGCCGCGGTGAGCCGCCCAGATGAGTGGCGTATAACCCTGGGTGCCCTCCTGGGCGTCGATCATGGCGCCATGCGCCAGCAGCAGCTCCACCAGCTTCACGTGGTTGTTGGAGGCGGCTAGCAGCAGCGCCGTATAGCCACCCTGGTCCGCGGCATCGACAGCGGCGCCGGCGTCGAGAAGTCGCTCGGCGGCGTCAACGTGGCCGTTGAGGGCAGCCTTCATGAGCGGCGTCCAGTCGCAGCTGTCGCGGACATCGGTATCGGCCCGGCGTTTCAGCAGCGCGTCCAGCGCAGAGACGTCGCCACGCTCGGCCACCTCCAGCAGGTCGAGGCTATGGCTTTGCGTCTGGGCATCCTCACCACAGCCGACCAGCAGCGGCGGCAGCAGTATCAATAACAGCAGGAGCAATGGGCGGGACTTGGTCATCATTCGGGTGGCGAGCGGATGCGGTTGCTTGGCAATTGCGATCATCATCGCCTAGATCGACGCCGCCGCCGATGCGAATCCGCAAGCCGAGCGCAGCGGTGTCTCAGACCAATCTCAGCAGATAGTTGCTGGTTCAGGCCGCTGCGTGCCGCAAGTGCGCCGAGGACCGAGTGGCGCCACGCGCTGCGTTCGCGCAAGCCAGGCCCTTGGCGTTCGATAAGGAGTATCGTCGGGGCCCTTGACCCCGCCGCAGGCGGCTCGCGTCCCCTCAGCAGTCCACAGACAATCGCCCATGAGCCTCGTCGGAAGCCTCATCGCCCTCTCTCTGTTGCTGCTCGCCGGCTTAGGCATCGTGGGAGTGCTGCTCTCGGGCCGCTCCAGCCGCCGCGCCAATGCCGATGATCCGGACCCGCCCAAGGACCGAGGACCGAGGCGCAACGGCTAATGCAAAGAAGGTGCATCTGCACCTTGGCGCTCGGCCCTTGGCCCTGGCCAGCGCAAGACCCGCTGGCGTGCCGGCGACCTAGCCGCTCGTCGGCCTGAGGCGCCGCCTCGCTAAGATCTGAGGGACCGCCGCGCGAGTCACGGCGTTAACGCAAAGGCTCGCAAACGCCGCCGCGGCACCTGACCAACAGGTTGGCCGTGCGGACACACTCCACCTCGTGCACCTCAAACCCGTCGGCTTCCCGCACTAGGGTCGCGCCGCGCTCACCGACGGCGCAGCCACGTAGCCGCGCGAAGTCTTCTGCGTAGTAGGCCCAGAGCCCGGTCCGCGTGCCTTGGCTCAGGGCCAACATGTCATTGCTGCCGCCGCTGTCGGCCGGCGCCGTCGGCGCGATGGGGGCTGGCGCCGCAAACGACGGCACGGCAGTCTCGACCGCCGGTGCAGGATTGGGCGATGCACCGACAGCGGGCACCGTCCCAGGACCGCTGCTCGTCACCGGCGCCGCCCGAACGGATGCGCTGGTGGTCGGCGGGGCCGGATTACCGGCCCCTGCTGTCTGCACCGCAGGCGGCGATGCACCGGGCACCGGTTGGGGCGGCACCGCCCGGGGCGCCACCTGGGGCGCCGGCCGGGTCTCCGCCTGCGCCGCTGTGACGGCGGCGTGCGCAATCTGCGCGGAGGACGCCCCGGCTGCCGGTCCTGCCGCCGCAGTTGCGCTGGTATTGGTTGCCGCGGCGGCGCTAGGCGTGCTCGCCGCGGCTGCGGCGCCGCCGGCCGGGGCGACGGTCTCTGCCGCATCCCCCGAAGCATCGGCAACAGCGGTCTCGGTGGCCTCCGCTTCCTGCGCCTCGCGCTCGGCTAGCCGCGGCACCCGGGAGCGCAGCTTGTCCTGCGCCGCAATCCAGGATGAGGACAAGGAGCTGAGGGACACCAGAAGCTGGTTCTCGTACTCCGAGGTGTAGTCGATGCGCTGCTCCTCCGCCGTGCCCGGATTGGTGAGCGCGAAGGCCTGCAGCGCGACGATGGCACCGTCACGACGCTCGACGATGTCCGTCTGCACCTGCATGCGCGGCGGCGCGAGCGCGCTCCTGAGCGCCTGAGCTTGCGGCAGTTCCGCCGGCAGGGGGCGCTCCAAGACCAGGCGGTTGGCGTCCGCAACGAGGATGTCCCAGCCTCGGGTGCGGGCCGATGCCATGGCCACCGAGCGGGCGTCCTGCATCGTCGCACCGGGCAGCAAGACTTGAGGCAAATTGGAGATGTCGCCGATGTAGACCTTCTGCTCTCCGGGCACGGAGCCGCCAAGGCTCCCGCAGCCACTGACGGCCAGAGCGAACAACAACAGGATCAGGACGCGACAGGACTTCATGCGAATGGGCTTCATGCGAATGGGCTTCAAAGGCAGGCTCCGACCGAACAGAACACGCGGACGTCGGATCAGTGCACAACACAGCGTCCAACCCGCCCAGCGAAAGCCCCGAAGTTTAGCACAATGCCCGTCTGTACAGGGTCTTAGAAGGCTTGAGTGTCAGGCGTTTGGAGACTTTGCGCCGGTGTCGGGGTGCGACCACCCGCAGGGAGGCTGGGGTTGTCTATGCGTCTTCGATGAGCTCGACGGCGTTGGCGTCTGGGTCCCGGCAGAACAACGCCCGGCGGCCGGAGCGACTCACGCTGTAGGGGATGCCCGCGGCGTCTAGGCGCGTGATCACGGCGTCTAGATTGGTGATGCGCAGCGCCAGGTGCCGATCGCGGCCGCCATGCTCCGGCCGCCCCGTGATGGGGTCTGGGCTCGGCAGCTCCAGCAGATGGATCTGCTGTGGCCCCAGTTCGAGCCACGCCCCGGCGAAGTCCATCTGCGGTCGGGCCGAGGAGACCGGCAGACCAAGCACGTCTCGATAGAACCCAAGCGCGCGCTCTGTGTCCGCCACGAGCAGGCTCACATGGTGCATGCCAGATACCAGTGTCATCGGCTTCAACTCCTTGCGACCTAGATTGCCACGCCGCACCAGATGTTTGCAGATGCGTCAAGTTTTCCACGCCGCGCCGTATGCTAGGCGCCGGCAGGGGAAAAGGGGCCGAGGGCCGAGGCGCAACCGCTCTTACCAGGGCTGTGCTTCCGCGCTTCGGCCCTCGGCTCTGGCCAGTGAACGACCCGCTGGCATGCCGGCGCCCCAGGCGCGCCTTGGTCTGAGGCATCGCCTCGCGAGCAGTTTGGCGCCGACATGGGCATCGCCTATACTGCCGGCTTGCGTGTTCGGAGCCAGCGTAGACGCGGACCTCGCGCTGCGCGCATGGGCCATCGTCCCTCCACCCCGCCGTCCCCTTCGAGCGCCGCCGCCCGGCACGCCGCAGCGTCAGCATGAACCCCCGACTCGACCGCCTACAACCCTACCCTTTCGAGCAGCTCGGCGCATTGCTGGCGGGGGTTACGCCGCCGCCGGGGCTGAGCCCCATCCGCCTGTCCATCGGCGAGCCGAAGCACCCAACGCCCCGCCTCATTGCAGACACCTTGGCGGCACACCTGGACGGGCTCGCCACCTACCCGTCGACCCGCGGAACGCCGCTGCTGCGCGGGGCCATCGCAGACTGGCTGACGCGGCGCTTTGCATTGCCCTCGGATGCCATCGACCCGGATCAACACGTTCTGCCCGTCAATGGCACCAGAGAGGCACTCTTCGCCTTCGCCCAGGCCGTGGTCGACGCGGACCAAGGCGCCCTGGTGTTGTTACCAAACCCCTTCTATCAGATCTACGAGGGTGCAACACTGCTGGCCGGCGCCGAGCCCCACTACTTGCCCTGCACCGCCGAGACTGGCCAGCAGCCGGATTTCGACGGCGTCGCGGAGTCCACTTGGGCGCGCTGCCAGCTGCTCTACATCTGCTCACCGGGCAACCCGAGCGGTGCTGTGCTGGAGCAGGCTACACTGGCGCGGCTCATTGAGCTGGCGGACCGCCACGACTTCATCATCGCCGCCGATGAATGCTACAGCGAGCTCTACCGGGACGAATCATGCCCGCCCCCGGGCCTGCTGCAGGCTGCAGCGAGCATGGGCAACACGCGCTTTCGCCGCTGCGTGGCCTTCCATAGCCTGTCCAAGCGCTCCAATGCGCCGGGGCTGCGCTCGGGCTTCGTTGCCGGCGACGCCGAAGTGATCGGGCGCTTCCTGGCCTACCGCACCTATCACGGCTGCGCCATGGCCTTGCCCCAGCAATATGCGAGCGCCGCCGCCTGGCGGGACGAGCAGCACGTGCTGGACAATCGCCGTCTGTATCGGGAGAAGTTCGACGCGGTCGTGGCAATCCTGAGTGACGTCCTGGACGTCTCACACCCGGACGGCGGCTTCTACCTGTGGCCGCAGACGCCGCTGACGGATACCGAGTTCGCGCGGCGTCTCTACGCCGAGCAACACGTCACCGTGCTGCCGGGGAGTTTCTTGTCACGCCCGACAGCCACCGGCGACCCGGGTGCGAATAGGGTACGCATGGCCCTGGTGGCACCGCTCGCCGAATGTGTGGAGGCCGCGGAGCGCATCGCACGCTGCTGCCGCGGGCTCTGAGCCTCAGGCCCAACAACCAGTCCACGCCGAAAACAGCCCAGGCGCCTGCGGAACGCCCGCAGCGAACACGCCGCATCACCGAGGATTCAACCATGTCCGACACCCAAGCCGTCATCGAAAAGGCCTTCGAGCACCGCGCCGAGATCACGCCCCGCAACGTCGAGACCCTGGTGCGCGACGCCGTGCTCGACACCATCGATCGCCTCGACCGCGGCGAGCTGCGCGTCGCCGAGAAGAGCGATGGCGGATGGGTGGTGCACGACTGGATCAAGAAGGCGGTGCTGCTGTCCTTCCGCATCGAAGACAATCAGTTCATCAAGGGCGGCTTCACCAATTATTACGACAAGGTCCCGTCGAAGTACGCGGACACCAATTCGCGCGAATTCCGCGACGGCGGCGTGCGCGTGGTACCGCCGGCCACGGCCCGGCGCGGCTCCTACATCGCGCCCAGCTGTGTGCTGATGCCGAGCTACGTCAACATCGGCGCTTACGTGGACTCCGGCACCATGGTGGACACCTGGGCCACCGTTGGTTCCTGCGCGCAGATCGGAAAAAACGTGCACCTCTCGGGCGGCGTCGGCATCGGCGGCGTGCTGGAGCCGGTGCAGGCGGCGCCCACGATCATCGAGGACGACTGCTTCATCGGCGCCCGCTCCGAAATCGTCGAGGGTGTGATCGTCGGCCAGGGCGCGGTGATTTCCATGGGCGTCTACATCGGCCAGAGCACCAAGATCTACAACCGTGAAAATGGAGAGATCCTGTACGGGCGCGTGCCGCCCGGCGCTGTGGTCGTCCCCGGCAACCTGCCCGCTAAGGACGGCAGCCACAGCCTCTACTGCGCCGTCATCATCAAGCAGGTGGACGAGAAGACACGCGGCAAGGTTGGCATCAACGAGCTGCTGCGGGATATCTAAAAGGGCCTAGGAGCTAGGAGCTAGGAGCTAGGAGCTAGGAGCTAGGAGCTAGGAACGAGTCAAAAGCCAGTGAAGACAGATTCGTCAACCGGCGACTTTCGCGCGTTTCGCGTATTTCGTAGTTTCAACCAGCAGTCAGTTGCTTAGCCCACAGTATGTCGAGGCGGCGCCCTCTGGGGGCTACGAAAATTCCGATTACGATAACGACAACGACGCTAAAGGCCATCGCTCATGAAGTGCATTGGCCTACGTGTTAGTGAATCGTCCGCTAAGGCCGAGGCAGCAGACCGGCGCACCTTGGCCCTTGGGCCTCGGCCCTCGGCCCTTCTCAATCAGTGTATGCCCTCGCTCCGCCATGGGCGCAGAAAACCCCGAGATCACCATGCCCACCCTCTACGGCATCCCCAACTGCGACACCATGAAGAAGGCCCGCGCTTGGCTCGATGAGCAGGGCATCGGCTACGACTTCCATGACTACAAGAAGGCCGGGCTCGACGAGGGCACCCTGCGCCGCTGGCTCGCGGAGCTCGGCTGGGAGCAGCTCATCAACAAACGCGGTCAGAGGTGGCGCAAGCTCGACCCCGCGGTGCGGGAGCACCTGGACGAGGCCGGCGCCATCCGCGTGATGCTGGAGACGCCAAGCATCATCCGCCGCCCGGTGTTGGACACCGGCAACGCGCGCCACGTCGGCTTCTCAAACGACCAATACGAGAGCATTTTCAGCCCATGACCAGACCGCCCTCCGCGACCGTGCAGCTCGCCTGCGAGCTCATCAGCCGCCCGTCCGTGACCCCCGAGGACGCCGGCTGCCAGCCGCTGATGATGGCGCGCCTGGAGCGGCTCGGGTTCACGGTGGAGCCCATGCGCTTCGGCGTAGTGGACAACTTTTGGGCACGGCGGGGCGAAGAAGGCCCCCTGTTCTGCTTCGCCGGCCACACGGACGTGGTGCCGCCGGGGCCGCTGGAGCGCTGGCACTCCGACCCCTTCGAGCCGACGCTTCGCAACGGCATGCTGTACGGCCGGGGCGCCTGCGACATGAAGGGCGCGCTGGCAGCCATGATCACCGCCACCGAGGGCTTCCTCGCTGTCCACCCGGAACATGCCGGCTCCATTGCCTTCCTCATCACCAGCGACGAAGAGGGGCCGTCCATCGATGGCACCCGCAAGGTGATGGAGGCGCTCTCCGCACGCGGCGAGCGGATCGACTATGCGCTGGTGGGCGAGCCCTCCAGCAAAGAGCACCTCGGCGACATCGTCAAGCACGGGCGCCGCGGCAGCCTGACTGGCAAGCTGCGAGTGCAGGGCAAGCAGGGCCACGTCGCCTATCCGCAGCTCGCCGACAACCCCATCCACCGCGCTGCTCCGGCGCTCGCGGCGCTGGCCGCCGAGTCATGGGATGCGGGCAATGAGCACTTCCCACCCACCAGCTTTCAATGGTCTAACGTCAACGCCGGCACCGGCGCGGACAATGTCGTTCCGGACGCCTTGACCGCTGTGTTCAATCTGCGCTTTTCCACCGAGCAAACGCCAGAGGCCATTGAAACGCGCATCCACGCCATCCTCGACGCCCACGAGCTGGACTATGAACTGGAGTGGCACCTCTCCGGCTTGCCTTTTCTCACACCCGCCGGCGAACTGCTGGACGCCGGCCGCGACGCCATCGAGGCGGTCACGGGTATTCAGACCCAGCCCAGCACCACGGGCGGCACCTCCGACGGGCGCTTCATCGCGCCCACCGGCACCCAGGTGCTGGAGATCGGCCCGGTCAACGCGACCATCCATAAGGTGAATGAATGCGTCGGCGCGGCCGAGCTGGATCAGCTCGCAGCCATCTATGCGGAGATCCTGCGGCGGCTCCTGACCTGATGCACCTGCCCACGCTCAGACACCGGGCGTACGGAGGGGCCGAACCGCAACGCTGCCGTCGCCTGAGTCGTCGACTCCACATCCTTTCGCCATTGGCAGGGCCGAGGTCCAGCGCCCCGCACTGCTAACGGCGCCGGCGCCTCGGCCCTTGGCCCTTGGCCCTCGGCCCTGGCCAGTCAACGACCCGCTGCCGTGCCGCCGACCCGGCTGCTCGTCGGTCTGAGTCAGCGCCTCGCTAAGACGATATCCGGCACCCCGGCCGCGCCGCTTCCTCGTGCAGGGCGCCGAGCGCCCTCAGCGCCGGAGCATCGAGCACCCGCTGGGCGGTCTCGAACAACACCCCCTCCTCGAACCGGATGTGCGCGGTCAGCGCCTCGCCGAAACGCCGGGGCGCGTCGGCGGCATCGCTGCGGATCAGCGCTCGCAGCTCCGCGTGCTCGCGCAGTGTACGCTCCACCAACGCACCCTCCCCCGCGGCGCGCAGTGCTGGTAAGACCCCGGCTTCCTCGAGCTGGAAGTGCGGCTCCAACGCGTCCGCGAAGTGGGCCTGCAGCTCACGCCAGCCCGCACGCCGCTGCGCGGCGTGTGCGCCGGTGAGCGCACGCGCGCGTTTGGCCAGGACTAGCCCGGTGTGATGATCGCGTGAGAGACGAACGAGATTGGTGTCGCGTCGCACGGGCTGAAACCTCCGTAGGCGGGCGACGTGGTGACTCAAACCATCGCGCGCTAGGGTCGTCGGCGGCGCCGCATGCAATCGCGATGCCCCAGCCGCCTTTGCGGCCGGTCGTCGCCCAAGCGTCACACGACCGTCACGCACACGTCATCCAATCATCACAGCAGCGTAACACGATCAGTGGATAGATTGGGCACAATTGACGGCCGGTCAATACCACCGTTTCCGTCGTCATCCTTGCCAGAGGAACATTCGCTATGCGCATCGCACCGCTCTCCAAAACTGCCGTGCTGCTGGGTGGCTTCGCCGCCGGTGCCTTCTCCACGGTCGCCCTCGCCGACGTCAAGCTCATGGGCTCCGGCGCCAGCTTCCCCGCGCCGATCTATGCAAAGTGGTTCAAGGACTTCAGCGCCGCTAATAAAGGCATGCGCGTCGACTACCAGTCCAAGGGCAGCGGCGCCGGCATCCAGGATTTCATTAACCAGGTCGTGGACTTCGCCGGCAGCGACGCGGCCATGAGTGACGAGGAAATCGCAGAGGTCAAGAACGGCGTCGTACTACTCCCGGTGACCGCCGGCGAAATCGTGCTGACCTATAACCTCAAGGGCGTCGACGAGCTCAAGCTGCCGCGTGACGTCTATCCGGCCATCTTCTCCGGCGAGATCACCCGCTGGAACGATCCAAAAATCGCCGCCGCCAACCCGGGCGTCGACTTGCCGGATCAGGACATTACCGTGGTCGTCCGCTCCGACTCCTCGGGTACCACCTACGTGTTCACCGGCCACCTTTCGAAGATCAGCGACTCCTTCAAGAACACCGTCGGCCACGACAAGGCCCCGCAATGGCCAAAAAGCAATACATTCGTCAAGTCGCCGAAGAATGACGGCGTGACGGCCACGGTGAAACAAACACCGGGCGCCATCGGTTATGTCGAATACGGCTTCGCCAAGCTGACCAAGGCCCCGTCGGCCCTGCTCGAGAACCAAGCCGGCAACTTCGTGGCCGGCGGCGCTGAGACCGGCGCAGCGGCACTGGCAACCGCCGAGTTTCCCTCTGGCAATCTTCCCGGCTCTGACGTCCCGGATCTGCGGGCCTGGATCATGGACCCAGCCGGGGACCAGGCCTACCCCATCGTGAGCTACACCTGGCTGCTCTTCCCCGAGACACAGGACGCCGAAAAGGCCCAGGTTGCACGGGATCTGGTCGAGTATGTCCTGACGGAGGGCCAACAGAGTGCCGATCCGATGGGCTATATCCCGTTGCCCGCAAACGTGGTGGAAAAGGTGCGCGAGGTCGCACAGCTCATCCAGTAGCCCCGCATGGAACGCAGTGGCGGCGTCGACTGGTACTCGACCCCCCAAAGACCCCGCCACTGCCTGAATGCGCCACTGCAGGGCATCGCCGGACAGGACCCGCCGGTGAGCCCGCACCCGTTCTCGAAACACTCGGTCCGTGTCCGCTCCCGCACGCGACACGAGCGCCAAAGCCCCTCCCAGCCAAGCATCCCTAACCGGTGTCACACCCATGGCCGTGAATCCGTTCCAACATGCCGACTCGGCGAGCAGCGTCTCCGGACCGCCATCCCGGAGTGACTACCTCGGCGATTCCATTTTTCGTGCCATCGCACGCGCCTGCGCTGGTCTCATCATTGCCCTGCTCCTGTTCATTCTTTGGGAGATCGGCGGCTTGGCCTTCCCAGCGATGACGCAACACGGGTTGGGCTTTTTCACCGGGACCACCTGGAACCCCGGCGCCGAGACCTTTGGTGTCTTACCCGAAATTTGGGGCACACTCTATAGCTCATTCCTGGCCCTACTCCTAGGCGGCGTCTTCGGTATCACCATCGCCATCTTCCTGACCCAAGACTTTATCAACGCGCGCCTCGCTGTCGTCTTTCGCACCATCGTTGAGCTCCTTGCCGCCATCCCGTCGGTGGTCTATGGTCTTTGGGGCATTTTCGTGCTCATTCCCCTGCTGCGCCCGGTGGCCAATTGGCTCCACGGCCAATTCGGCTTCATCCCATTCTTCGGCAGCGACCTCAGCGGCCCTGGGATGGCCCCGGCGGCCCTTGTGTTGGCAATCATGATCCTACCGACCGTGGCCGCCATTTCCGTCGATGCTTTCAAGCGCATTCCTTATAAGGTCAAAGAGGCCGCGTATGGCATGGGCACCACGCGCTGGGAGGCGATCCTGAAGGTCATCCTGCCGAGCGCATCGTCTGGCCTATTGGCGGCGCTGGTGCTCGGCTTCGGCCGGGCGCTCGGTGAGACGATGGCGCTCGCGATGCTCATCGGCAACAGCAACCAGATCAGCCTCTCACTCTTTTCCCCGGCCAATACCCTGGCATCGTTGCTGGCGTCGAGCTTCCCCGAAGCAGGTCAGATCGAGGTGCAAGCGCTCATGTATGCCGCAATGGTGCTGCTGTTGATCACCCTCGTGGTCAACGTCGCCGGCCTTGGCATTCAGCAATACATGGTTCGCAAGTTCGAGGGCAAAGCATGAGCGACATCAACCTCACGTCATACGTTGCCGAAACACCGCGTTTGCAATTGGAGCGGCGTCCCTTCGAGCGGCGCGCACTCACCAGCGGCTTTTTGACAGGCCTGACTTGGCTCATCGCGATCCTGGGCAGCATTCCGCTCTTTTCAGTGCTGATCATGCTGGTGACCCAAGGCGGCGCCCGGCTCGACCTCGAAGCCCTCACCGCACTGCCCCCGGCCGGTTTTGAGATGGGCGGCGGTTTCGGCAACGCCATCATCGGCACGCTGGTGATGGTGGCGGTTGCAACCGCAATCAGTGTGCCACTGGGGCTGCTGGCTTCGATCTACCTCGCCATTCTCGACCCTTACAGCACTCTGGCACAGACGGCGCGCTTCGTCGCCAAGACCCTAACCGGCTTCCCCTCCATCCTCGCCGGCGTCTTCACCTATGGCGTGCTCGTCATCAACTTCGGCTATTCGGCGTTAGCCGGCGGCATTGCCCTCGCCGTGCTGATGCTCCCGACGGTGGTGCTCGCCGCCGAGGAGTCGATGAAGCAAGTCCCGCAAAAGATGACGGACGCCGCCTTCGGCATGGGGTGCACCCGCAGTCAGGTGATCTGGAAGGTGGTGCTGCCGACGGGTCTACCCGGCATCCTCACCGGCGTCATGTTGGCCGTGGCTGGTGCCTCCGGCGAGTCGGCACCCCTGCTCTTCACGGCCCTCTTCAGCAACTACTTCCTGAGCGAGCTGACGGAGCCTACGGCGTCGCTGTCCATCCTGATCTACAACTTCTCGGCCATGCCCTTCGACAACCAGATCCAACTCGCCTGGGCGGCGTCGTTGGTGTTGGTACTGATCGTTCTAGTCTTCAACATCTTGGCGCGCCTCATCGGGCGTTCCAAGGTATAACAAGTCACGAGGTTCAACTCATGAGCGCAACGGCTGCAACAATGGCGCCGGTGGCGGCGGCGTTTACCCCGGCAGGCGATACAGTGATCGACTGCCAGCTGCAGAAGGTCTTCTACGGTGATTTTCTTGCTGTTCGTGACAGCAATGTTCCCATCGAGAAGGGCAAGATCACCGGTTTCATCGGCCCATCGGGCTGCGGTAAGAGCACCGTGCTGCGGAGCCTGAACCGCATGAATGATTTGATTCCGATCTTTCATTTCGAGGGTCATGTCAAGTACCACGGACAGGACGTTTACGGCAAAAACGTCGACCCAGTGGTGGTTCGGCGCTATATCGGCATGGTCTTTCAGCAGCCGAACCCCTTTTCCATGAGCATTTTCGACAACGTCGCCTTCGGCCTGCGGCTGAATCGCTACAAGGGCGACCTTGAGGAACGCGTCCAAAAGGCGCTGGAGGGCGCAGCCATCTGGAAGGAAGTCAAAGACAAGCTCAACAAGAGCGGGCTTTCGCTCTCGGGCGGCCAGCAACAGCGGCTGTGTATCGCGCGGGCCATCGCCACCGAGCCCGACGTGCTCCTCATGGACGAGCCCTGCTCAGCCCTCGATCCCATTGCAACGCGACAGGTCGAGCACCTCATGCTGGAGCTCAAGGAGCGCTTCACCGTTGCGCTGGTCACGCACAATATGCAGCAAGCGACCCGGGTCGCCGATACCACCGCCTTCTTCGGGGTGGACATCTCCCAGGGTGGGCGCACCGGCTATCTGGTCGAGATGGGCGCGACGCAACAGATCTTCGAAGACCCGCAGGAGGAGCTCACCAAGCAATACGTCTCGGGTGAATTCAGCTGACCCGCTCACCGCACGTCGGTGTTCGCGCAAAAGCAGCGCGCTAGATAGCCAGCCGCCTCCATGCGGCCGGGCGCTACTGAGGTGCTCCCGGGTGATACGGCACGGAGAATGACCCAAGCGCCTCGGATAGATCTCCTACCCCCAGCGTCATGGGGGTTGGAGCGCGCGCATTCGCAGCCATGCCCTAGCACACAGCAACGTTGGCGCACCCTGCTCCTGCGCTGATCCGGCCAATCTCCCGTTCCCGAACATGCGTTTAAACCTGGCTGAGATCGATGCCTCACTACAAGAGGTTCAGGCGGATTTCGACCGCATCAACCAGACGTTGAGGACACCACGCGATCGAATGACAGACCGCGTCCGGAAAAACATAATGCATGGCTACCGGATGCTGGACGCGGCCCTGGACAGCGGCTTCGACCCGTTTGAGAATGGCCATTCGACTTGGTTACTGGAGCTCAATACGTGCGTACTTTGTGGCATCGATCCCCACCGCCGCGAACAATTCGCGAGACATATCGCCGCAACGGAGCGCCATTTCTATGAACAGTGCGAGGCCGGCATCAACGGCCTCATGGACTGGCTCGCGCGCCATCGCAACGACCCGGTCTGGTCCCGGGCGGCGGGGGCGTACATCTACGTCCTCAGTCGACCGCAGCTCTATCTCGAGGGCAACCATCGTACCGGCGCTCTGATCATGAGCTATCTACTGGCACAGGAGGGAGAGCCCCCCTTCGTTCTATCAGTGGATAACGCAAAGGCCTATTTCGACCCTTCCACGTTGGTGAAGGACGTGCACAAACAGGGCCTTGATCTGCTGATCCGCGTGCCGAAGCTGAAAAAGCGGCTCGCAGCCCTCCTGCGCGAGCAATGCGCTTCGCGGTTCCTGGTCGCGGCATAGGCGCATCGGTACCTATTACAACCAACCCACCTTCCGGCACACGGGCGTCCCGGCTTCTTGCCGACGGCTCAAGGTGCTCCGCCGCAACGGATGTGTGCAGATGGGTCAAGTTTTCGCGGTCCCGTCGTGTTAGTGGCGCCGGCAGGGGGAAGGGCCGACGCCAGGGGTGAGTGTTCGCTCCTCCGCCTCGGTCCTGGGCCAGAGAACGAGCGTGCCGGCGTGCCGGCGGTCCGGCCGCTCGTCGAGCGGAGGCAGCGCCTCGCTAGCCATTGGAAGCACAGACGCGCCGCCAGATTTCGACAGCACTGCCGCCGCTCCACCCTGCGCCCCCCAGCGGATGTCTTGCAGCGTCTTATTTGCGCTTGTGTTCGCCCCGGTTGGCCTCTAGGACACGCTCGTAGCGTGCTGGGTCGTTCTGGAGCATTAGGATGTAATCCTGCACCAGGGCGTTCCAACCCAAGCCGCCGTGCTCTTTGAGTTTCAGTAGAGCAACCAGCAGCAGCTTAGAGGCCGCGCGTATCTCGCGGTCCTGAGCGTCGCCGTACTCATGCACCAGCTCCTGGTAGAGCCGTTCGACTTCTTCCAACGGCGTCGCCGCCCGGGCATGCTGTTTCATCGCAACTCCATCGGCCGCAAGTTAGTCGCACAGAGGCGGAGAGTCTCCTGCAACGCAGCTGACACAGAAATCCCCGTTGACTGCATCCGTTAGCCATCGGGTCCGCAGACCGAGCGCCTGGTCGGTGGATGCGGCGAGGGGTTGCTCCAGCCCCGGCATCGCGGCCTGCATCGGCGCGGCTCAGCGACGCTTATAAAGCATTTTTGTTACAGATTCGTGAGCAGCAGCCGCCGGTCGTCAGCCCTCGGCCCTTCCCTCTGCCGGCACACGACGCGGCGCGGAGAACCTGACGCATCAGCAAACACCTGGCGCGGTCAAGCAATCTAGGCAGCTCGTGTGCAACCAGTTGGTTCTTGCCATGACGTTGGACTCGCTTCCGTCGACCACCAGCGATTGCCCCGCCCCGGCGGCGACACTGTGAGTCCAGCCCGGCATGCCAGGTTCCACCGATAGACGCTTACATGCGTTCTATCATATATATCGGAAATCAGATCTGTTAGGCTTGCGGTTCAACGAGCGTTCCAGCGGGCGCGCTAACCAAAACGCACGCCTGGACGCGCTTCGCGGGGGTCGACACCGTCGTTGTCATGGGGCTCGCGCAGTCCGGCCGGCGGCCGCAGACGCCCCAGCCGACCCGGCCCAATCGTTGCGCCGACCCGTTGCTGCTTGCCATCGCGTTAGCGCTCGCCAGGAGCCTGCGCGCCGGCACCACCGGTGTTTGAAAACCACTGCAAGCGGGCGCAGAGCGTCTTGATCACAGCAATTGACGAGGATCTTCTTTCATGAGCAGCCAATGCGAGGTCGCCGGTAAGCAGGCCGCCGGCGCGGAGATGGGCCTCTTCGAACGCTACCTGAGCCTCTGGGTGGCGCTGTGCATCCTGGCCGGTATCGGTTTGGGGCATTTCGCTTCTGATGCCTTCCAGACCATCGGCGCGCTCGAGGTCGCCCAGATCAACCTGCCGGTCGCGGTGCTGATCTGGCTGATGATCATCCCGATGCTGCTGAAGGTGGATCTCACCGCTTTGTCGGGCGTGACCCAGCATTGGCGCGGCTCAGTAGTGACGCTAGTGGTCAACTGGGCGATCAAGCCGTTCTCGATGGCGCTGCTGGCCTGGCTGTTCATCGGCTGGTGGTTCGCGCCCTATCTGCCGGCCGAGCAGATCAACAGTTACATCGCCGGCATGATCATCCTCGGCGCCGCACCCTGCACGGCGATGGTGTTCGTCTGGAGCAATCTCTCGCGCGGCGAGCCGCATTTCACGCTGGCGCAGGTGGCCCTGAACGACCTGATCATGGTGGTTGCGTTTGGCCCGATCGTGGCGCTGCTGTTGGGGCTGACGGCGATCGCCATCCCTTGGGAAACCTTGCTCCTCTCGGTGCTGCTCTACATCGTGGTGCCGCTGATTATCGCCACCGTTTGGCGGCGCCTGCTGCTGCGCGCCGATCCACAAGGCGGTGCACTTGCCCGCGTGCTGAAACGACTCAACCCCCTCTCGCTGCTCGCACTGCTGGGGATGCTGGTGCTGTTGTTCGGCTTCCAGGGCGAGCAGATTACCCAACAGCCGTTGATCATCGGCCTACTAGCCGTGCCCTTGCTGGTCCAATCGGGGTTCATCTTCATCATCGCCTACCTCGCCAACCGTTGGGTGCGCTCGCCGCATTGCATTGCCGGCCCCTCGTCGATGATCGGCACCAGCAACTTCTTCGAGCTGGCGGTGGCCACGGCCATCGCGCTGTTTGGCTTCGAGTCCGGCGCCGCGCTGGCGACCGTGGTCGGGGTGCTGATCGAGGTGCCGGTAATGTTGTTGTTGGTGCGCGTGGTGCTGCGCACGCGCCGCTGGTACGAGCGCGGTCGCGGCATTCCGCCCAGCACCGACTTGATCCCCTTCGCCGCCGCCGAGGCGCCGTCGGGCAGTAGCTCCGGGATGATCCTCTCACCCCGCTCAACCGAGGGCGCGGTGCGCTGGGTGCAGGGCCAGGTGGTTGCGAATCGCATCGCCGAGCTGAGTGCCCCCATCGGCGGGCGGCTGGCCTCGTACTCCGTCTACGAGGGCGATGCCGTCGACACGGATCAGGAGCTGCTCCGCATCGCGCCGACGGCTGGCGCGGCGAGTGCTGATCAGGGTGAAGAGGCCCAGCCCGGGACCACCGACGCCGCCGAGTACTGGGTAATGCGCGCCCCGTGGCAAGGTCTGGTGCGGCATGTGCACGCGCCCATCGAAGGGCGTCTCGTGGCGCCCCGCGAGCCGCTCATTGAGCTCATCGCCACCGACGGAATCGCCCTGCGCTTCGCCCTCGAGGAAGCCGACGCCATGGCGCTGCGCCCGGGTGATCGCGTGGCGGTCGACTTCGGCGCGGGGCAAGCATCCGGGATCGAGGTGCAGATCGAGCGCGCTTGGCCCGAGCTCGATCCGGATACCCGCACCCGACGTTTCGAGGCGCGGCTGCCCGCCGAGCTGAGCCCCGTGGTCGGTCTCTCGGCCCGGGTGCGCGTCGGTCTCTGAAACCACTGAGGAGGCATTGATCATGTTCGAACGCTTCATTCTGGCCACCGACCTCTCTGCCGCGTCCTGTGCCCTGAGCGACCGTCTCGCGGGCCTGCAGGCCTTCGGCGCCAAGCGGTGCCTGTTGTTGCAGTGCCTCAACCTGCAGGAGGCCAGCTCGATGGCCTTGTCGTACTCCACCGCCGCGGAGGAGTCCATCTTGAGCACCCAACAGGCGGCCCTGGAGCGGCAGGGGTTCGAGGTGGAGTCGCGCATCGTGCCCGGCTTCGCCAAGAGCGAAATCAAGCACATTGCCGAGGAGGAAGGTTACGAGCTGATCGTCGTCGGCGCACAGGGCCAGTCCATGCTCCAGCAGGCCCTGCTCGGTGGTGTCGCCAGTGCCGTCATCCACGGCGCACGCCAGCCGGTGCTGGTGATGCAGCTCGAGCGTGACGTCGAAACCCAGGCAATTCGAGTCTGTCCCGCCGACTGCGATCTAGCCGAGCACATTCTGTTCCCAACGGACTTTTCCGAGAATGCCGACCAGGCCTTTGCCTCGCTGCGGGCATTGGCGGCCAGCGGTGCGCGACACATCACGCTGCTGCATGTCCAGGACAACACGCGGCTGGATCCGCACCTGAGCGAACGGCTGGAAGACTTCAACGCCATCGATCAGCAACGCCTGGACCGGCTGCGCGAGACGCTCGAGCGCGAAGGCCAAGCGAAGATCGCAACGGAGCTGCGTTATGGCAAGCCGGCGGAAGAGATCCTCGCCATGATCCAGGAGCGCAAGGTTCACTTAGTGATGATGGGCAGCCAAGGCCGCGGATTCGTGGCGGAGGCGCTCCTCGGCAGTGTCAGCCACCAAGTTGCACGCCGCGCCAAGGCCGCGGTGCTGCTGATCCCAGCTCGGCAGCCAAACTAAGCGGCACCAGCTTGGGCGGGCGACCAGGTGTGCGGCGCGCAGCGAGCCGCGATCTTAGTCTGTTCTTGTCGTCGCCGGATTCAGTTGTTCAGCAGGACACGCTGCGCCAGGCAGCGACCCAGGCCTGCGCTGCCATCTGCACGGGGTCCCATGGACTACTGAGGGGAGGGGTATAGCTAAGATCCAGGTCGTTGAGATCGTCGACTGACACTGCATGGTGCAGCGCCGCTGCAACGATATCCACCCGCTTGGAGACCTCAGTACCGTAATGGCCGATGATCTGCGCACCGAGCAGTCGGCCACTGCCCCGCTCGCCGGTGATCCGGACCAGCATCTTTTTCGCCCCGGGATAGTAGACCTTGTGATCCCAGTGCTCGCTGTCGACGGAGAACGACTCTAACCCGGCTCGCCGCGCATCCGCATCGTGCAGGCCGGTGCGCGCGATGACCAAGTCGAACAGACGGACCGATTGCGTGCCGAGTGTGCCCAGGAATGTCCGGTTGCCACCGACCGCGTTCTCGCCTGCGATACGGCCCTGTTTATGCGAGGTGGTGCCCAAAGGGAGGTAGGTGTCGCTTTGCGTGATCCGGTGCCAGGTTTCCACACAGTCGCCAGCCGCATCGATACCTGGAACATTGGTGCGCATCTGCGCATCGACCTTGAAGGCGCCCTGAACGCCCGTCGCCACACCAGCCTCCGCACCCAGCGCGGTTTCGGGCTTGGCGCCGATGACAACCAGGATCAAATCGGCGTACCGGGAGAAGCCTTGCGTACCGCGCGCGCGCAGTCCCGACTGATCCGGCTCAATGGCCTCAATCCGGGTGTCGGTGACTACCTTGACCCCATGGCGGGTCAGCTCGGCGCCGACTCGGTCGCCGAGATCGGCATCGACGGTGGTGAGTACGCTCGGCATGGCTTCGACCACGGTGACATCAAGGCCGCGTCGCGTCAGTGCTTCCGACATCTCCATGCCGATGTAGCCGCCGCCGATGATCAGCGCGGTTTGTGGCTTGCGCTCCTCGATGAAGGCGGCAAGCTTCAGGGTGTCGCCCATCCAGCGCAGCAGGAAAACGCCGGGCAGATCAATCCCCGACAGGCTGGGGCGAATCGAGACGGCACCCGTGCCGAGCAGCAGCCGATCATAGGGGATTATTTCCAAACTGCCGTCTGGACACTCCACCTCCAGGGTGCGGGCGCTCGCGTCGATGCGTCGCGCGCGGTGCGCGAGCATGAGCGTGATTCCTTTCGCCTCGATATCGGCGGCCTTGCGATGAGCCAGATCGTCAGCGTTGGCGACCTCCCCACTGAGAAAGTACGGAATACCGCAAATGCTGAAGTTCGGATACCGGTCAGCGACGATCAGGCGAATGTCGACATCCGAGCTCAGCTCGCGCGCACGCAGCGCCGCGCTGATGCCGGCATCGCTACCGCCGACGATGACATATCGAGACATGTTGACCTCTTTGTATTCCTCTGTCTCGGTTGGAGGCGATCGACCTATTGGCCAAGCGTATCGAGCTCAGCCAGCGCTGCTTCGACGATGTTCGCGGGGATTGGCACATAGCGCAGCGCCTCCGCGAATTGCTGACCATCGGTCAATATCCAGCGGATCAGGTCGTGCACTGCGGCAGTCTTGTCCGGCGTGTCGTAAGCCGCCCGCACGAGTGCCCAGGTGTAGGTCACGATCGGGTAGGAACGCGCTCCCTGAGGGTCTGGTATGGTGCGAGTCAAGTCGCTGGGTGGCGCGTCAGACCCATCGGCGAGCCCACGGCGACCGGTCTCCACGTTGGGCAGCACGAAACCGCCGACCTGATTTTCCAGCCAGGCGATCGATAGCCCCAGGCGCTCGGCAAAGCCGGCCTCGACATAGCCGATCGAGCCTTCGGTGATCTTGACCCGCTGCGCGACGCCCTCGTTGCCGTTCGCCTCCATGGCGCCGCCGGGCCAGTCGATGCGCTTAGCGACACCGGGGCCCTGTGCCCATTCGTCGCTGATTGCGGCCAAATGATTGGTGAAGGCGAAGGTCGTACCGCTCGAGTCGCGCCGGGCGACGACCTGGATGAGCTTCGGCGGGAGATCGTGACCGGGGTTCGCGGCGGCGATGCGTGGGTCGTCCCAACGGAAGGCGTTGCCGAGGAAGACCTCGGCGTAGACATCACGCGGAAGATTGAGCGGCCCAGGGAAATCCGGCAGGTTATAGACGATGGCGATCATGCCCCCGGTGACTGGGAGTTGGGCGAAGTCGCCCTCGACCTGCTCGGCCTCGTCGGCGCTCAAGGGGGCATCGGTGGCGCCGATGTCCACGCTGCCCGCCAGGAAGCGCTCGATGCCGGCGCCGCTGCCGATGGAGTCGTAGCTCAGGCTCCGCCCTGAATGCTCGGCGCCATAGACTTGGAACCACTGATTGAACATCGGAGCAGCGAACGAAGACCCAGCGCCCGTGATTGCGCTATCGCGGGTGGCTTGCTGAGGCTCATCAGCCGTACCGGCCTGATCCTGTTGGCATCCACTCAGGATGAAAACGCAGAGGATGGACACTGAAGCGAGGGTCGCGAGCGCAAAGGACGGGGGCATCGTGCTCTCCGTGGATGAGGGGATAGTCGCTATTCCCCTAGTCTATCGATCAAATAGGATAGACGGATGACCAATCGTTTACAGATTGATGACGATTGATCGACACGGCTGCGAAAACCTGAAGCTGGCGGCGGGTCTGGTGGCGGGGCCGATTGCTGTTCGAGACACCCGCACACGCCGGATCGGGGCGCGGCGTGCCCCCCGCTCGGGCTGCAGATCCACTGGCTGAGCACGTTGCTGGCGTTGCTGCGCAGACGGGCTGCTCGCGGCGGGCGGTGGTGTCGTCGTCACGCCCGACTGCGCGGGCGCAAGTGTCCCTGGGGTGAGCGCCTGCTTGGGGCGCCCGTTTCGGACGCGTTGAAGAGACCCAGAGATCTGCTACAGGGTGGAGATCGTGGCTAAAGCAATCCCCCAGATTGAGATTCTCGGCTTCGACTGCCGCGCCTGCCGCAAGACCTATCGGCTGCTAGTCACCGCCGCCGAGCGGCTTGGCGTGCAGGCGCGCATCGACAAGGTCTCGGACCCCGCGCGGATTGCGCGTCTGGGCGTGCTCCGCCCGCCGGGTGTGGCCGTCGACGGTCGGCTGGTGCATCAGGGCGGCATCCCCAATGCGCGCAGCATGGCGCTCTGGTTGAACACGTTGCCCAGCGATTGAGTGGCATCCGTGCTGGACTGCTCACGATGCCTTAGTACGACCACGCTCAAAGACCGCTGACTGGCGATCGTGCCGTCGCCTGCTGCCCCCGGTGCGCGCTCCTGCATCGCCGCCCGTTATCCTTGCAGCCCGCAAGACTGGCCTTCACCCCGACGCCGGCCTTCATAATGCGACGTACATCTGGGCTGGTGGCACAGCGGTGCGAGCACCCTCACCGATTCCTTCCATGGAGCACCTCACTTGACGGCAACTCTCATGCAACGCCGGCTTTGGCTGATCACGGCCGGCGTCAGTGCAACACTGGCGCTGGCCAGCATCCTGTTGACGGAATGGCTGGCGCTCGCGCCCTGCCACCTGTGCATCTTTCAGCGCCTGCTGTTCATGCTAATGGCGCCGCTGGCGCTCATCGCGGCCTTCACGACCGGCTGGGCGCGACGTATCGCCGGCGCCCTCACGGCCCTCGCCGCAGGCGGGGGCGCGGCGACCGCCGGCTTCCAGACCTGGCTGCAGGCGCAGCCGGAAGGCACTGTCTCCTGCCTCGGGCCGGACATGGGCCCCATTGAGCACTTCGTGGAATGGCTCGGCATGCTGCAGCCGACGCTGTTTATGGCCACTGGTTTCTGCGAGGACACGGCCCTGGTGATCCTCAGCCTGTCGCTGGCCCAATGGGCGCTGCTGGCCTTCCTGGCGGCACTGGGTCTGAGTTTATGGTTGCTGAGCGGCGCGCAGGGAACGCTCGCCACCCTGGGTACCATGGCCAAGAACCCGCAGCCCGCCCGCTCCTTTGTCGCCTTTCTGGTCACCTGGTCGTTCCTGCTGCTGACCATCACCGGCATCGTGCTGTACATCGTCCCTTCCGGGCAGATCGCCCATTGGACGCTCTGGACCTTGGGCGGGCTCAGCAAGGATGGCTGGGCCGATGTTCATATCCTGTTCGGCGCCGTGTTCATCGTCGCCGGCGTGCTGCACCTGTACTACAACTGGAAGCCATTCAAGAAGTACCTGGCCACCCGTGTCAGTGGGCATCTGGCGCTGAAGCGGGAGCTCGTCACCTCGCTCGTCGTCACCGTCCTGCTCACGCTTGGCGCACTGTTTGCGCTGCCGCCCGTGAGCTGGCTCTTCGACCTCAACGACGCCGCCAAGTCCCTGTGGGCGCAGGACCCTGCACAACGGCCGCCCTACGCCCGCGCCGAGCGGACGCCGCTGCCCGTGCTGGCGGAACGCCTGGGGGTCGATCTGGAGGCGATGCACACGGCCCTCGCGCAAGCCGGCATCCGCATCGATGAGCCCAAGACCAACCTCGAGCAATTGGCCCGCGCCCACGACACCACCCCGGCGGCCCTGTTCGCACTGATCCCTAAACCCGCGCGCGGCAGCGCTGGGCGTGGACAGGCGCGCGGCTCTGCGTCGATGGAAGACCATTAGCCCGCAACAGACCTTTTGCCGCGCTTCAACACGACCATGCCAGCATCCGTGTATGACAAGATAGCCCGATCTTTGCAGGCCGCCGGGCAGAACGGCTCAGAGCGCTTGCTGCGCATTCGACCGGCACAAGATGCCTAAGAGGAAAGCAACGCGTGTATGACAGCCCGTCGGAACTGCTCAAGCAGATCGCGCTGGGCGAAGACTCTGGTCTCGAGCTCAAAACGGTCGCCTTCACTGGCAGCAAGGTGACTGGCCGACACAAGCACGCGATGGCCGATGAGCTGGCGGCCATGGCAAACACGGCGTCCGGAATCATTGTGCTGGGTGTAGACGACAAGCGCAGGGAGATCCGAGGCATACTGCCGGAAAAGCTGGACATCGTTGAAGGCTGGCTCCGGTCAATCTGCAACGACGCGATCGATCCGCCCCTGGATTGCGTGATTCGGAAGCTTGTCGTGCTCGATCAACAGGGCGCCGAAAAGGCGATCGTACGCATCGATGTACCCCGCAGCCTCTTCGACCACAAGAGCCCGAACGGCTATTTTCGCCGTATCGGCAGCTCCAAACGGGAGATGAAACCGGACGCCTTGGCGCGGCTACTCCAGCAGCGCAGCCAAATGCGACTCATTCGCTTCGATGAGCAAATCGTCCCTGGTACATCGCTGGATGATCTTAATCCGAAGTTATGGCGCCGATTCAAGACGGTGCTCTCGCCGAGAGACGATCAGGCGTTTCTCGACAAGATGCAGCTGATGCGCACCGATGAAGACGGCGCGACACGGGCAACCGTGAGCGGCGTTCTGACGGCTTCGGATACTCCGGAGGTCTTTATGTCGAGTGCCTTTATCCAGGCGGTCTGTTATCGGGGCACCGAGCGTAACGCCGCGTATCAACTCGACGCAAAGGACATCACCGGTCCCCTGGATGTGCAGATCCGCGATGCCTGCCTGTTCGTGGAGCGAAACATGCATTCCTTTGCGCCTCCGCTTCTCTGCGCGAGTTCCGTCTTCTCTGTCTCGCGCCTTGCCGTCTCTCCGCGAGTTTTTTCTTCTTGCTGCCTCTGCGCAACAGATACGAATCTCCGATAATGTTCGCTGTCATTCGAAGGTGGCACTTTTGAGCGATACGGAACGACGAAACACGCGAAAGGCGCGAAAGGGGTGACCAGGACAATCCTGTTCAAGGCGTAGAGACTTCCAGTCCACTTTGGCCACGCCCCCAATATCGAGCAGGAACGGTTCTTCAACCAGCGGCTTTGGCGTGTTTCGCGTATTCTCTAGTTTCAATGAGCAGTCAGTTGCTTAGCCCACATGATGTCGAGGCTGCACCTATCGCTGAGCGTTGGCGCGCTCCGACCGGACCCTCTCCGGGCATGTGAGCGTCGACAACCGCCGACGACGGCGTCAGAGTGAGAGCATGACCAACTCCACGACGCGCATCCAGTTTCCGCCAGAGATGCTCTGGGGTGCGGCGACGGCGGCGTTTCAGATCGAGGGCTCGCCGGAGGCAGACGGCAAGGCGCCGTCGATCTGGGATCGCTTCACCGCGCAGCCGGGGCGGATTCAGGACGGCAGCGATGCCCGCGTCGCCTGCGATCACTATCGACGCTACCGCGAAGACCTGGATCTGATGGCCGAGCTGGGGCTCGGGGCCTATCGCTTTTCGATCTCCTGGCCGCGCGTGGTGTCCACACCCGACGGGCGGGTGAACACGGCCGGGCTGGACTTCTACGAGCGGCTGGTGGACGGCCTGCTGGCGCGCGGTATCCGGCCGTTCGCGACCCTCTACCACTGGGACCTGCCCTGGTTCGAGCATCGGCACGGCGGCTGGGACTCCCGCGACACGGTCTGGCGGTTTGCCGACTATGCCGAAGCGGTGGCGCGCCGGCTAGGCGATCGGGTCAAGCACTGGGTAACCATCAACGAGCCGCTGACCGTCGTCGCCGCGGGTTATGTATCGGGTGACCATGCGCCGGGGCAGCGCCATCCGCTGCGGGCCTTCCGCGTTGCGCATCACTTGCTGCTGGCCCATGGTGCGAGCCTGCAGCGGCTGCGCGCGCTGGTGCCCGACGCCGAGGTTGGGCCGGCGCTGAACCTATTCCCGGTGATCCCGAACACGCGCGCCGATGTCCGCCTGGCCGAGCGCATCGATGCACTGGTCAACCGGCTGTTCGCCGATCCGATCCTGGCCGGGCGCTATCCGGGGCCGGTGCGACGCCTGTTGAGGCTCTACCGGCGCACCCTGCAGGCAGAGGATCTGGCGCTGATCGGGCAGCCGGTGGACTTCGTCGGCGTCAACCACTATTCGCATATCATCGTCGAGCGCAGCTGGCTGCCCTGGATCGGCGGTCGGCTGGTCCGTAGCGCCGATCCGAACGCCTTGCACACCGACATGGACTGGGAGATCGAGCCGCGCAGTTTCCTCGATACGCTGACTTGGCTACGCGAGCGTTACGCTAATCCGCCGGTCTATATCACCGAGAACGGCGCCGCCTTCGCCGACCGTGTCGAGCCCGACGGCAGCGTGCGCGACGACAACAGGCGCGATTACCTGGAGGCCTACCTGTTCATGCTGCATCGGGCGCTGGCGGCTGGCAGCGATATTCGCGGCTATCTCGTCTGGAGTCTGTTGGATAATTTCGAGTGGGCCTTGGGCTTGTCGAAGCGCTTCGGGCTGGTCCACGTGGACTACGAAAGCCTCAAACGCACACCCAAGCTCAGCGCGCACTGGTACGCATCGGTTTGCCGCAGCGGCGGTTTCGACCTGCCCGAGCCGATGTACCGCTCGCTGCTCGCCACCGCCAGCGACGCGTCGCTGGACCTTATTGAAGACCATCAGCTGAGCGAGACCGAGACATGAAGGCAAGCGTGATCATCCCGACCTTGAACGAGGCAGCGCTGTTGCCGGGGCTGCTCGATCGGCTGGACCAGCAGACGGAGCGGGACTTCGAGGTCATCGTCGCCGATGCTGGCTCCACCGACGGCACGCGGGACATCTGCCGCGCACACGACGCCATCGTCACCGAGGGCGGCATGCCGGGCGTGGGCCGCAACCGGGGGGCCGCAATCGCGCGCGGCGAGCGGCTGTTCTTTTTCGATGCCGATGTGGTGCCTCCGCCGGACTTCTTACAGAACGCGCTTGACGAGATGGACACCGAGGGCATTCGCCTTGCCACCTGTTGGTTCCATCCGGAGTCCGATCACCCGATCGACAAGCTGCTATTCGAGCTCGCAAATCAGTTCGTCAAACTGAGTCTGCACACGGACCCGCATGCCGGCGGCTTTGCCATCTTCGTCGACCGCGCGTTGTTCGAGCGCGTCGGCGGCTTCGACGAGACCCTGCACCTCGCCGAGGATCACGACTTCGTCAAGCGCGCCGCAGAGCACGCGCCGCTGCATATGCTGGAGTCGACAGAGATCCGCATGAGCGTCCGCCGCCTTGAGAAGGACGGGCGCTTCAGTTACACGGCCAAGTGTCTGCAGGTGGAGCTGCACCGGCTGTTCAAGGGTGAGATCACCGACGACATCGTCGACTACCAATTCGGCTATGGCCCGTCGAGCACAGAAGCCGGCTCTGCTGAGGAGCGGCTGAAACACCTCCGCGATCGGCTCGACGAATGGCGCCATGAGCAGCAGGCGATGATCCGACGGCTGTCCGACGAGGTCAGGACCTCGCCGGAGGTGCAGGACGCCATGGTCAAGCTCAGCGCCAAGTTCGACGCGCTAAAAGACGCGGTGCACACGCATCTGACGCGCTAAGCCGATGCCGATTGACTGGCCATACTGGCCGGTCCGGGCAACGCCAATCAATCCGCATTGTCCTAACCCGCAGGTTCCACCATGCGCCGAATCAAAATTGACCACGTCACCGAATACGTATTCCCAAGTGTGGTGACGCTGCTGCCGCACCGCCTGCTGCTGCGTCCGCGGGAGAACCACAACGTGCGTATCGAAACCTCTGTGCTGGATATTACCCCCGCACACACACTGCAATGGAAATGCGACGTGCTTGATAACTCGGTGGCGCTGATCAGTTTCGGCGAACCGGCGAATCGGTTACGGGTCGGCAGCAGTGTCGTGATCCAGCATTATGAGGAGAACCCGTTCGATTTTTTGGTCGATGAGTACGCGGTGTTGCATCCGTTCGGTTATGCGGAGGCAGAGCGCGCCGAGCTCGCCGCGTTTCTGCAGTCCGTCTACCCCACGGACCAAGCTGCACTGCAAGGCTGGCTCGATGGGCTTGGGCTGGCGCAGCCGCAGGAGACCTTTGCGCTGCTCGACCGCATCAACCGAGAGATCGCGAGCCGCTTCGTCTACCAAATGCGCGAGGCACCCGGTGTGCAACCGCCCAGCGTGACCTTGGCCAGCAACACCGGCTCATGTCGGGATTTCGCCGCGCTGTTCATGGAGGCCTGCCGCTGCTTGGGGCTGGCCAGCCGTTTTGTCAGCGGCTACCTGTTTGCGCCGGCCACCGAGGCGGGCAACGCGTCCACCCATGCCTGGGCCGAGGTCTACCTGCCCGGTGCCGGCTGGAAAGGTTTCGACCCCACCATCGGTGAGGTCACCAGCAACAAACACATCGCCGTGGCGGTGGCGCGCCACCCCGAGACGGTGCCGCCGGTGGCCGGCAGCTTTTTGGGCCCGGCCGGTCAGCAGCCGCTTTTGCAAGTTGCGGTCCAGGTCAGTGCGCTAAGCCAGTGAGGGCCCGCACCGCACCCACCCGGACGCGCCCGCGCGGCGCGGGGCAGATGCGGGATCGTCTGCGATACGGCTGTACCGCTGCGAGGCTATCTCAAACGCCGACAGGCGTTTATGCATGCGGCAGGTCATATATATGAAAATCCATATCTGCTAACCTTTGCGCAGATTCAGCGGGCGCCGGCCGCCTCGGGCGGCGGCGCGTGCGATAACCGCTTTCGGAGCCACTCCATGCCTGATCCCTTCGCCTGGCTAGGCGATGTCATCGCCTTTTCGCTGTTTGGACTGAGCCCAGACTCGGCCGCGGGTGCGGCGTTGCAGTTCTTCGTCATGGACGTGGCCAAGATCTTCGCGCTCTTGGTCATCGTCATCTACATCATGGGCCTGCTGCGTGCGTTGGTCTCGCCGGAGCGGGTGCGCGAGTTCGTGCGCGGCCGGCCCGACTGGCAGGCGCGCGGTCTGGCCGTGGGCCTGGGCGCCATGACGCCTTTCTGTTCCTGCTCCTCCGTGCCGCTGTTCATCGGCTTCGTCGAGGCCGGTATCCCGCTAGGCGTGACCTTCTCTTTCCTGATTGCCTCGCCGATGATCAACGAGGTAGCCGCCGTCCTGTTGATCGGCATCCTCGGCTGGAAGCTGGCGCTGCTCTACATTGGCGCGGGGCTGGTGGTTGCGTGGTTCGGGGGCGTGATCATGCAGCGCTTCAAGCCGGAGCGCTGGGTCGAGGACTACGTCTGGAAGATCCACATGGGCGAGGCCGCGGCGCCGCGTCCGGACACCAGCCTGCGCGGGCGCCACCGCTTCGCCGTGGCCGAGGTCAAGGAGATCCTGCGCCGCATCTGGAAGTGGGTGTTCATCGGCATCGGCGTGGGCGCACTCTTCCATGGCTATGTGCCGACGCAGTGGGTGGTGGAGCATCTCGGCGATGGCCAATGGCTGGCCGTGCCGGGCGCAGTGTTGATCGGCATTCCCTTGTATTCCAACGCCACCGGCGTAATCCCCGTTGCCGAGGCCATGCTCGGCAAGGGCGTCGCGGTGGGCACGGTGCTGGCGCTGATGATGAGCATCGCCGCGTTGTCCGTGCCGGAGATGCTGATCCTGCGCAAGGTCATCCGTTGGCCGGCGCTGGGGCTCTTCGCTGGGGTACTCGGCGTCTCCTTCATCCTGGTCGGCTGGAGCTTCAACTTGATCGCCTGAACGATCACGCGCATGGCCATCAGGCTAGACTCGACCATCCAGTGCCCGCAGTGTGGCTTCAGCCGCAGCGAGCGCATGCCCACGGACGCCTGTGTCTGGTTTTGGGACTGTCCCAGCTGCGGGGTGATCTTGAAACCGAAGCCCAGCGACTGCTGCGTCTATTGTTCCTATGCAGACGTCCCCTGCCCGCCGATACAGGCCGGCGATGGGGACTGCTGCCAACCCACACACGAGGTGCGTCCATGAAACAGATCAAGGTGCTCGGCTCCGGCTGCCGCAACTGCGAGATCACTGCCAAGGTCATCAGCCAGGCGGCCCAAGAGGCCGGCGTCGACATCGAGCTAGAGAAGGTCACGGACATCGCCCAGATCATGGGCTATGGCGTGATGTCGACGCCCGGGGTGGTGGTGGATGGCGTCGTCGTTCACTCCGGCGGGGTGCCGGGTCCGGACCAGGCGCGCGCCTGGGTGGGCGGGACCGCTGACAGCGCCAGTGCGTGATAAGCCGATGTTCAAAAGACTCCTCGCCCTGGGCCTGGCCGCCGCACTCATCGGCAGCGGCATGCTGCTGCACCGCTGGCTGGGCGGCGACGCGGCAGCGCCCTCACCGGCGCTTGCCGACAGTGGACCGACGCTCGCCGCGGCGCTCGCGCAGCCGCGGCCCACGCTGATGGAGTTCGGCATGGACAGCTGCGCCAGCTGCCGCGCGATGCAGCATCAGCTCGAGCGACTGCGCCAGGCCCACCCAGAGACCCTGCAAGTGCTGTCGATCAACCTCATGGAGCAACGTGTCCTGGCCGAGCAGTGGCGCATCCGCGCGATGCCCACCCAGGTGCTGCTCGATGCCGACGGCACTGAGGTCGGCCGGCATCTGGGCTTCATCTCCGCCGATGCGCTGCTCGAGCACTTTGCGGCCGCAGGTGTCGACCTCGGTGAGCCCGTGACCGCGGCCCCATGAGCCATCTCGCCGCCCTCTCCGACGCCCTCGCCGGCACGCCGCTGCTAGCATTGCCGGCTGCCGTGACCTGGGGCCTGGCCAGCATTTGGCTAAGCCCCTGTCATCTGGCCGGCGTGCCTTTGATCGTCGGCTGGCTGGCCGCCACCCCCCGGAGCGCCGGCTTACAGCCGGCGCCGGAGCCAGGCGCGGGCCCAGGCGCGGGCCCGGCTATTGATGCATTCCCAGCGCCGGGTCGGCCTGCAAGCGCCGGCAGCGGCCGCGCCGGCATCATCCTCGCCTTCGGCATCGGCACTCTGCTGAGCCTAGTCCCGCTCGGGGCCGCGGCCCTGATGCTCGGCCGCCTGGCCGGCGATCTCGGGTTTTCGGGCAATTATCTCGCCGCCGCCTTCTGTATTTTCGGCGGGCTCTATCTGCTCGACTGGCTGCCGCTGCCGCAGCTCGGCCATGGCCTGCCGCAGCCGCGCCGGCGCGGCCCCTTGACGGCGCTGCTGCTCGGTCTGGTGTTCGGCCTGGCGCTCGGCCCCTGTGCCTTCGCCTGGATCGCGCCGGTGCTCGGCGTGGCCGGCATGCAGGCGGCCCAGGGGCTGATGCTGCCGCTGGTGCTGCTGGTGCTATTCGCACTCGGCCATCTCGCCGGCGTGCTGCTGGCCGCCGGCTCGCTGTCGCTGGTGCAGCGTTGGCTCGACGCCCTCGGCAGCAACCGCGGGCTGGCACTCGGCCGCACTGCCTGCGGCGTGCTGCTGCTGGTGGTCGCTGGGGTGCTGATCGACAGCGCTTGACTGCGGCGAAGACGGCTGTCCGGCGCCGATACCCCACCTGAAGGCACACGCTCACCCGAGCCGGTCGCCGCCAACGGCGACCGCGCAACACAACACGCCAACACACCGTCATCCTGCCGGAGAACACAGATGCCGATGACCCGTCGAGAGTTTCATGCCGGTCTGGTCGCCCTGCTCACAGCGGCCATGTTGCCTACTGCCCGCGCCGAGGACGGACTGGTCGAGGGGCGCGACTGGCGCCCGCTGTCGCCGCCGCAGCCGAGCGCCGGCGGCGAACAGATCCAGGTGCTGGAGTTCTTCTCCTATGGCTGCCCGCATTGCGGCTCGCTGAACCCGCTGATCAAGGCCTGGGCCAAGCAGCTGCCCGAGGATGTCACCTTCCAGCGCGTACCAGTCACCTTCGGCCGCGGCGCCTGGGCCAATCTGGCACGACTGTTTTTCGCGCTGGAGGCCGATGGCCTACTTCCGGAACTGGATCAGCGCGTCTTCGATGCCATCACCAATCAGCGCGTCAACCTTTTCACCGACAAAAACATCCTGAAGTGGATCGAGCAGCAGGGGCAGGATCCGGAAGGCTTCGGCAAGACGTTGAACAGCTTCGAGGTCGATGTTGCGCTGCGGCGTGCACGGGACTTGGAGTCACGCATGCGCATCGACGCGGTGCCGCGCATCATCGTCGACGAACGCTATGTCGTGCTGGGGGAAGGCACCGGCGGGTACGAGGGCCTGCTGCGCATTACCGATGCATTAGTGGAGCGGGCGCGGACCGCGCGCAGCTGATCCACAGCGGCGAGCCCGCCCGCTCCGGCGTGGCCTTAGTAAATGCAGCGTCCGTGCAGCGCTGCTGAAGTCCTGACCCCGCTGGCTCTCGTGACACCGCTGGCTCTCGTGACCCCGCTCCCGCGGTGTCACGCATCCCAAGCGCTCCGCGCCACCGGCCGAGCAGCCTGTTGCCGCAATAGATACCCGTTGCACATGGGTTTCCGGGACAGCGAGGTGCGTCGCTCGCACCCGAGCGCAAGGCAGGACGACGCGTCATCGTCACCACGATGGTGCGGAGTCGTCCCACAGCGATCGGATGCGAGGGGCGTGCATCGCGGCCGAAAACCCAGGCGCAACGGGTATCACCCCATCGGCGCAAGCGCGGCGCACAGCGCCAGGAGCGCCCTGTTCCTCGTCACCGGCGTGCTGCACCGGTACTCCAACTGGAAGCCTCTCAACATGAACAAACTCCCCGCCCTGCTGACCTCGGTCTGTGCCCTCGCGCTCACGCTGCCCACGATCGCCACCGCCTACGACGCCGAGCTGGCGGCCCAGATCCAGACTAACGTGACCGGGCGCATGGACCGGCAGTACCTGTCCGACACGCCCCCCAAGATCGATGCCCCCGAGCTGGTGGAAGCCCTGTCCAAGGGACAGGACATCCTGCTGCTCGACATCCGCACCCCGGAGGAGCACGGCGTCGTCACCCTGAATCATCCAAGCGCCCAGTGGATCCCAGTGCACGAGCTCTTCACGACAGACAACCTGGATCGTCTCCCGACGGACAAGCAGATCGCCGTGGTCTGTCTCTCGGGTTATCGCGCTGCCTTCGCCACCGGCCTGCTGCGGGCCGTCGGCTTCGAGGACGTGGTGTTCGTCACGGGCGGGCTGGCGGGGCTGGTCCAGGCCTTCAAGCCCTCAACGCTCGGCCCGCAGGCAAGGCACTCAACCGAGGAGTAACCCATGAAAGCCCCGGCATTGATCGCACTGATCATCACCATCTCCACAACCGCGATGGCCGACGATTCCGCTTTGGAACGCTACATCAGCGACTTCGACTACGCCGCGCGCAAAGAGATGAAGATCGATAGCAAGGGCCTGATCACACTGCTGGAGCAGGGGCAGGCCCAACTCATCGATATCCGCTTCAAGCAAGAATTCGAAGCCTGGCGCGTCGGCCCGGCCAGTAACATCCCGCTCCCCGAGCTTCCGGCCCGGCTCGCCGAGCTGGATACCGAGAGGGTCATCGTGATGGCCTGTCCGCACAAAGACCGCGCCATCATCGCCATGGTGTATCTGCGCTCGCAGGGCATCCCGGCCAAATACCTCACCGATGGCCTCATCGGTCTGGCTGAGAGTCTGCGCGGCGACGCCGCCCGATCCTTCGTCCAGCAGTTAGCGCAATAGAAGAGTCGAACGGCCCATCTCCCCTCTGATTGCTCGCAGCGTCGCGCACTGCGAGCTGCAAACTCGCACTTCAGACCTCAATGGACCTGACCCTGCAAACGCTCGCGCTGGCCACACTGCTCGTGTTCTTCGTCTCGGTGGTGTTCTCAGCGATGGGGCTCGGCGGCGGCATGCTCTATGTGCCCATCCTGACCTGGCTCGGCCTGCCGCTGAAGACCGGCGCCATCCCGCTCGGGCTGCTGCTGAACGGCATCAACACCCTGCTCGCCTTCCTGCGTTTTTGGCGCGAGGGCCTGGTGGACTTCCGCGGCGGTGCACCGGCGGCTCTCGCGGCGGTGATCTGCGCCCCGCTCGGGGCCTGGCTGGCGCATTGGCTGCCAACCCAGATCCTGCTCGGGCTATTCGCGCTCGGGCTCATCGTCGCCGGCGTGCGCAGCCTGACCGGCGGACCGGCCCGCGACTGGGACCTGTCTGCGCGTCTGCGCCTGGCCGTGGGCACCGCCACCGGCGCGGTCGCCGGCTTCGTCGGCGGCCTGCTGGGGCTCGGCGGCGGCTTCATCGTCGCGCCCATGCTCATGGAGCTCGGCTATGCGCCGAAACAGGCCGCCGCAACCACCGCCTTCATCGTCACCTTCTCGTCGTTTGCCGGGCTGCTCGGTCACGCCTTCGCGCTGCAGGTGGACTGGACGCTGTTCATCCTGCTCGGGCTTGCGGTGCTAGTCGGCTCCCAGCTGGGCGCGTGGCTGATGGCATGCCACGCCAAGCCGAGCTGGATCAAGCGCGTCTACGGCATCCTCCTGCTCGGCGTCGCCGTCAAAATCGTCTGGGACGCCCTCAACACCGCCGGCGTGGTCTGACCCTTCACCCTTCACCCTTCACCCTTCACCCTTCACCCTTCACCCTTCGGAACACCATGCAAGACATCCCCTTCGCCGATTATCTGCGCGGCTTCGATTACGACGAGCGCCTCGCGATGAAGATTCAACTGCCGGAGCTGCTCGCCGGTTATGCCGAGGGCCGCATGCAGCTGATCGACATCCGCTTCCACGAGGAATACGCGGCCTGGCGCGTTGGCATCGGCCAGCACATCCCGCTCAACGAATTGCCGGATCGGCTCGATGAGCTGGACGCCGACAAGACCATCGTCACCATGTGCCCGCATTACGATCGCGCCGAGATCGCACGGCTGTTTCTCACCCTCAAGGGCTACCAAGCCCGCTATCTGACCGACGGCATGCTCGGCATCGCCGACCATCTGCGTGGCGACAAGG
>CAZGCI010000033.1:0-19971 GCA_964524185.1 uncultured Thiohalocapsa sp.
GGCTATGGCGGCGCAGCGCGAGCTTGGCGAGGGACGTTGTGTGTAATAGTCAGGCCTATCGCCCGGCGACAATTGAGCGTCCCCTCAGGACCCCCGGGGCTCCTGGAGGTGAAGGGGGAACCTATAGACACCACCAGAGCTGAATTGTAAATGCGGCGTTAGTGAATACCCTGGGCGGATACTGCACAAGCTGCAGCAAGGAACACCGACGTCGGTATGGGCCTCGATTTCAGACCACACGTTTAGCGCGATGTGCTCGAACCGACCTCGGAAGCCGACCCCGTTAGCCAAGCTAAACCGGGCTTAAGGTTCGACCAGCGCAATGCCTCGTCGCCGTCTCGGGACGGCAGCTCCTCTTGCCTCATTTGCCCGTCTCGCCCCTAAATCGCGACTCAGCGTTCCGCAACACCACACGGCCGCGCCGCCTTGAGGCCATCGAAGCCAGGGACCGATCGCGGTCGATCGGCCCTCTCACAACGAATGCATGTCGCGAAATTTCCCCACTCAAAAAAGCACGTACAGCAATTCAATCAGTCCAGCCGAATAGCTTTGCTAAGGGCGCCGTATATGTCGCCGAACTTTTCGAGGGAGCTCTCTTTAGCGCTGTTCCAAAACAGGCCCTCCACTTCTGCCAGATGTGTGTCATGAATGATGCGCAGAAAGTACAGGCGTGCATGTGGGTTAGCGATCTGATTAACCTTCTGGGCAATAGCGTTCTCGACTGCCTGAAACTGATAGTGGTCTTTGGCAACCCCGAGAAGAACGCTGAATTGGTCAAGCAGTGCCATCCACACGGCCTCAGGATTTTTTTTGTTCCGATAGGCAACCGCGTTGAGCGCCTGCATGAAGCAGAGACGTTCTTCCTCACTCAGACTCAGGGATGGCTGCATGGTCTCTCCAAATCGCGAGGGCCTCTGCATGGCGTTCGTTAGCGCCGTTGCACAAGGCTTTCAGTTCTGCCAGCACGTTCAGACACGACGGATCACGCACTAAACGTTCTATGTCTGAGCGGAAATCTCGTTTCAATGCTTCTTGCAGTTGACGCTCGCAGTATTCTGATAGGGTCATCACTGTCCCTGGGACGCCAACTTGGAGAACACCGTCTTGCTCGATGCTCAAGCAGAGACGCCAATCGAACGGCTCAAACTGTATACAGACGTGATCAAGCAGTTCGACCGTCCGCTCGAGCGCAGGAAGACCGAATGGGACAAAATGACCACGAGGGGATATCAGTTGCTCGTGCACTAGGTGATGATAGTCCCGCAATGTCACCGCCTGTGCTCGTAGGTTCACATGCGCTTCGGGTAGCGCGCCCTGTATCGCCTCTAGTAACTCGATGGATTCAGTTAAGTGCTGGGTGTGCCACTTCCGCACGAACCGAGCGTAAGCGCATGCCGCCGACTGGAGCGCGCGCACCACGGGCGCGCGGGTGTAATCCATAACGAAGGAGGTCGTGGACGCGGTACCTTGCTTCGCCGCTTTTCGCACGGTTTCAGCGTGCTTCCATAGCGCTGAATGCAAATCTGCGATCTGTTCCTTCAACTCTTTCTGTAAATCCGGTTCGCTCTTATCCGCAAGAGATTGAGACTGGCTCAACGCATGCATGACGTCGCAGCGCCGTTCGAGCTCCCGATAGCGTTCCGCCTCATCCTCCAGGGTTCGGGCGAGCCGCTCCCACTCATCGCTGACGAGCCGAGTGGACCACGGCACATCCACATTGAAGATGTCGTTTCCGAGACGGGACTTGGTTTGCTCGAGCTTGCCACGCCAGAACTCCCCCGTCTCGCGACAGGAAATCAGCTCCAGCGTCTTGGACTCGAAGAAATCGAGAAAGCCGATCTCGCCGAAGTACGTCTCCAGATCGCGTCGAGACTCTTCCCAGGCGGTATCGTCAGCGACGTTGATATCCGCTTTATTGACGATGAGCCAGATGCGCTTCCCTCGCTCCTTCAGCAGCCGCAGTTTATCGAACTCGGTTTGCTTAGCCGGCTGCACGGCGTCGGTGATCCAGAACACGATATCAGCGCTATCCAAAATGCCTAGGGTTCTTTCGTCCATGGCCTGATCGTGATTGAAACCTGGCGTATCCACCAGCTGCAGCTTGGTCAGCAGCGGCTCATCGAGAAACACTCGCACCTCGGAAATACGTTCGAGATCCTGAGCGACATGGATGTCGTGAACCTTCGCCGCCCGTTGCAACTCGGCGAAATCCTGATGGCTGATCACCTTCGTCTCCTTGCCCAGCGCAGCGTCACGGTCGATCTCAACCCGGCCGACCTCGTCCTGGCCTGCATGGACAAGCCGGGTTAGGGTCGCGGTCTTCGGGAGGATCGCCACCGGCAGAGCATCGGTTCCCAGCAGACGGTTCAGGAAGCTGGACTTGCCCGCACTGAACTCCCCGAGCACTACCACCGTGAGGGGCGCTTCGGCCAGATACCGAATGCGCCGGGTAATCTCGGTGGTCGAAGCGCTACGCCCCTTTAGGACCTTCTCTATCTTCTTCGCGGCAACAACCCGCTGATCGTAGCGCAGCACCTCACGCTTGTTGGACTGACTCATCCGTTCACCCGTAGCTCCAGTCCATCGATTTCGGCGCGTAGCGCTTCAAGCCGGGCACCCTGATCCTCGATGCGCTGAATGGCATCGAGTTCCATGAGCCGTGCATCCAACGCACGAGTGATGTCGTTGTCGACGTTGGCACAGATCTGCGAGATGCGTTGACGCTGATTCCGCTTGAGTTGATTAAGCGTCTTCCAGTGCTCGTCTTCAATCTCGTTCTGGAGCTTGTTGCAGGCCGCGCCGACTTGATTCCTGAGGGCGGCTTGCCCCTGTGCGTTCACCATGTAGGCACCCCCGAGCAGCAGAGCACCGATCGCAATCGCCGGCACGCCGAAAAGCATGAAGCTAGATGCTGCAGCGGCAGGGGCGCCGGTGAAAAAGGCGCCGACAGTAGCCAGGGCTCCTGGGGTCGCCGTGGCCACTGTCGCGGTCTGCCAAGCGGCGCCAGCGCCCATCAGCAGCCCAGCGAGCCCCATCCCACCCATGGCTATGGGTGCGCTCTGCGCCAGAGGTGTACCGTCGAGCCCTTGCCAGCGCAGCACGTACTCTTCCATGGTCAGGGCATTGCTCGGCAGGATTCCAATGTTGGCCTTTTGACCTTCAATGGTTGCCCGAAGCCGCTCGAGGAAGGCCGCATCCATGGCCTCCAACTTGCGGGCGGTCTGCTTCTGCAGATGGCTAAGACGCTGGGAAAAAACGGTGTTGATCTCCTTGGCGGAACCCAACGCCAGGGCCTCTTTTTGCAGAGCCATCACTCCGCTTTGCAGGCCCATGAACAGCTGCTGGAATTGCCCTTGATACCACTTAAAATCCAGTACCAACAGACGCTGAAGACTGTTGAGAAAGGTCTCCCGCTGCTGTTCATAATCCTTGATCTCTTGCTGCAGTTGGGTCCGTCGCCGAGCCTGGCCCTGAGCATCGAGCCCGAGCAGTGCGAGGCGGTCATCCAGCATCGTCGCGTATTTTGCCAACTCCTGGTTGAAGCGGCGAACCCGGAACGCCAGCACCTCTTGCGACTTGCGGTCGCTGAGGGTATCCCAGACCTGCTCCTGGATCAGTCCCGCATTCTCGCCGGTTGCGGCCGAGACAGGCAGGATCGGGATGGCGTGGGCAGCGCCCGACGCCACTGCTCGCTTGGCCAAGGATGTCTGAACACGTTGATCGACATACGCCAGCACCTCATCGCGTTGTGAGGCCTCAATCCGATCCCAGTAATTGATGACGATAAAGAGCCGCCCGAGCAACTCACGGCTCAAGACCTCGCCCTCGAAGACCGTCTTCTCATAAAGCGTCCAAGGGCGCATCGCATTGATGAAGAACAGCACGCCATCGGCCTGATTGAGGTAGTCGAACGTCAATTTCATCCGCTCAGGATTGGGATCATTGAGTCCTGGGGCATCAACGATCTCGAGTCCGGCAGGCAGCGTTGGAACCTCGACCAAGACTAGGGAACTGCTGTCGGCCACCTGATTTCCCGCGGTCGAGACCCAGGCCTTGAGCGTCTCGGCGATATCCTCGGTGACGACCTCCTCCTCCAGGTCGACGCCCTCTTGCGCTGACGGCTGATAGCGGACAGCGCGCAGTTGCGGACCATGGCAGATGCGGGTCGGGAGGGTGGTGGTCGGTGTGGACCAGGCCGGTAACAGATCCTGGTTGAGCAAGAAGCGATTGATGAAGCTGCTCTTGCCCGTGCTGAAGTCTCCGACGAGCAGCACCCGGAGCCGCAAATCGCCGTCGAGCGCATCGCGAGCGGCCCGCAGCAAGGCCAGATCCGGTGCAGGGTCTGGCATCACATCGCCGGTTTCGAGCACCTCAAGCAGCCGATCATACTGCGCCTGCAACTCCTGTTTGCGTGGGTGGAAGCTCACGAGATCAGTCACGGGACTTCCTCACCGGCGGGATCGCCGCGATGAAGCCGGCACGCAGGCATTCGATGCGCTGCCGCTCTGCTCGGAGCTGGTCGCGTTCTAGCCGCGCGGCGAGTAGGCGACGCTCTTCTAAGATCAAGGCCTCCGGGAAACGGGCATTGAGCACGCCGTCGGTGATCTGCTCGGGATCAACGGCCTGATCGAGTCGCGCTTTGACCTCGGCGCGCAAGTTAGCGATCAGAGTACTGAGTTGTTGAACGTAGGCGGCGCGACTTTGTTGTTGCTGCCAGTCCCGGATGCGGTCGCGTATCCAGCCATAGCCGCTCACAACGCCTCCTGCGGCTCCTCGCACCATCACCGGCGCATTGCTTGCGACGGCGCCTACTCCGGCACCAACCAGCGCGCCGACGGTCACACCGACGCCGGGGATGAGGCTGGCCAGACCGGCGGTCAGAGCAAAGACACTGGTTGCTCCGAGCACCCAGGGTAACGCCGCGCTGACAACAAAATAGCCTGCCGCGGCGAGGCTGGTGCTTGCCAACACGGGCCCGAGATCAAAGCCCGGGCGAACGCCATCGATGCGGGCGCTAGCACGCGCAGCCATTGGCAGGATGCGCTGATCCAGATCCTGAAAAGCGCCGCTCAGATCCTCGCGAAAGGCGCCAAGCAAGACGGTCAAACGTTCTTCCACGGCCATGCGCAAGCGCTTACCCGGGCCATCGCCGGAAAGCACATCGAGGGGCGCGGTGGCGACCCAGTCTTGCAAGACTCGAGCGATGTCATCGAAGGCACTATCAACATCACGCAACAGGACAGTCTTGCGTTCAGCGATGCGACTTTGCAGCGCCAGCTCTTCCTCGCGGATCGCCACGCGAAAGTCGGTGATGGCCTGGTTGATGTCAATGAGGGCTTGGCCATGACTCGCGTCCTCATCATCGACGGCCTCCAACGCCGCACTCAGTTTGTTCGCCGCAGACTCCGCGACGCTGCGCAGCAGGCTGTCAGCAGCCGCTTGCAGCAGTGCCTGTTTGCGTGTCGAGGCGTAGTCGTGAACAGCCGTTAGCAGCAGCGCATGCTCATTCGGATGGTCGCTGGCCACCGAATTAGCCTTGCCGAGAGCCGCATCGAGGCTCTGGCGAGCACTGCACAGAAAGATGCGCTCACTCAAAGCCTGCATCGGCCAATTGCGCAACTCGCCCAGCGTTTTAACCACATAGGCACGCACGGAAGCGGCTTCGCTAGGCGGCTTGCTATCACAGAAATTGATGTTGAAGAAAAACTTATCGAGATCCTTGTGCCGCACGAGGTGACCAAGAAAGTCGGACTCCGACGCCGTCAGGGCCTGCTGCGCACGCAACATCATGATCACCACATCCACCTGATCCATCAGGTCGAAGATCACGGACTCAGCCATGCTGGTCGCATCATTCACGCCGGGTGTGTCGTAGATGTGGAAATCCGCCCACGGTGAGGGTATCTGCAGCCTGATCTCCATCGGCTGGCCGGTTTTTGCCAGGTCTAAGATCGCTTCCTGTGACAGTGTCCGAGATGGCGCGGACATGAACACCGAGGCTTGCGCTCCACATGTGCCGATTTCCGGCACCGGGTCCCTGAAGGCATCCTCGGCGCCGTCAACAGTGTACGTGTCCGCGACGTCCGCGCGTGCCGCCACGGAGACCTGCGCCGGACCTTCGTCGTGACAGATGCACATGAGCTGCCGGGTGGTCGGCACAAACCGGGCCGGAAGCAGATCCTGACCGAGGATAGCGTTGATGAAGGTGGATTTGCCGGTACTGAATTCGCCGATGATCGCAACGCGCAACGGACGGTGCTGTTGTTCGCGCAACTGCTCGAGCAGTGCGCGCTCGGCAGCGAGGTCAAGGGGTGTAAGACCGTCGACGTTGGCGGCATCGTCGAGCAAGTCAGACAGCGTTTTCATACCCTGAGTAAGTTCCACGTTGATCGCCATACTTCGCGAGTGACCTCCTAACTTGGCAGACAGTGCAGCCCACGTGGTGACCAGGCCGCGAGCACGCCTAGGTTACCGCACCACCGCGCGTCTTGGACTGACGCCGGTGCTCCGCTGCGGTATCTCCCCCGTGCCTCGTCTGGCCTCTTCTGGCGCCCGTTGCTTCGTGGCGAAGGGCGGATTAACTATCGCGTGCTGTCTCCCCGACGCGATCGCATCATGGTGCTGACGCTCCAGCCACTGACACTGGTGGATCATCGTGTATCCCTGCTCATGCCACCGCCTCTCTAACGCATCAGACAGGGGTCGAGCGGGCCTCTACCTGGCCTCGGAGGCCACCTGCTACCGCGTGTTGCGCGACGCGGGCGCACAGCACCACCGCGGGCGCGCCAAGGCGCCGCGCGCGAGCGCACCGCCGCCGAGCTACACCGTCGACGATCCCAATCAGGTCTGGTGCTTACGTCTCACCGAACCGCCGGGGTCCGTGAGCGGGCTATTCTTCTACCTCAACCTCATCCTCGACCTCTACAGCCGCACCATCCTCGGCTGGGAGGTTTATACGGCGGAGAACAGCCACTGCCGGTCCTCGCCCCGGGCGGCCAAGACCTTCACCAGGGAGCGGGGATTTTTTGCATGCGACAGTACGGAGCGCCACCGTCTTCGACGCCTGCCTAACCGAACACCTGCGCCACATGGCAAGAATTGCCAACCCTTGGCGACCGTGCCAGCCTGAGGGCAAACGGAGGTGCCCGATGCAGACCATGAACATTTCCCTGCCGATCCGCTCAAGGCGTTCGTTGACGGGCAGGTGGCCCAGGGGCGCTACAGCAGCGCGAGCGAGTACGTGCGCGAGCTGATTCGTGCCGACGAGCGGCGCAAGGCTCAGGAGGCGCTAGAGTCGGCGCTCCTCGAAGGGCTGAACAGTCCCGAGGCGCCACTGGCCGCGGAGGACTGGACGGCGATACGCGCGGAGGCCGCAAACCGCCTGGCCGCGCGCAAGCAACAAGGCTAGTTGGCCGGGTCTATCGGCGGGCAACGGCACGGCCGGATCTAGTCGAGCACTTCGTCTATCTGGCCGAGACCGCCGGGCAGGACACCGCCGAGCGATTGCTGGACAGTGCCCGGTCCAGCTTCGAGTTCTTGACCGGACAGCCGATGATGGGCTCCCAGATTCGGACACATCATCCCGCCCTGGCCGGGACGAGGAAGTGGCCGGTCCGAGACTTCAGGGGCTATCTGATCTTCTATCTGCCGCGCGCGGCCGGGGTCTCCGTGGTTCGGGTACTGCACGGCTCACGGGACTGGTGGGGCCTGTTGGGGATCGAGACGGCGTAGTCGCTGCCCCCTTCACTGCACGGGAGCCGAGGTCGGACCCCTCGGGCCGAGAAGCGCCCCGTTCCAACCCTTGGTGTCCGACGGCACCGCCCGGTCGACTGCGGTGTCTGCTTTCCCGCTTTCCGCGACGAGCCGCTCGATGATCCGAGCGAAGCCGGCGCCTTCTTCAGGGCGCAGGGGGCCAAGGTTAAAACCTTCGATCTGTCGGGCCGCCGCTGAGCGTCCCTTGGCGGTCGCCAACACAACCATGCTCGGGGTGGCGATAGCGGCCACCCGACGACCGGAGGCCCAACGGCTTCTTAGTGAGCCCTTGCGGACGCGAAGCGTCGCCGGTTGGATTGGCGGCATATGGTGGGCAGCCGCCAGCCCGGGCGGCGCGGATCACAGTCCCATTGCATCCAGTAACTCACGGGCCGTCATGACGTGGCAGTAGATCATGTGGATGACTTCGAGCTCATGCTGGTGAAGGGCATCGGTGCCGGCGGCACAGCAGTCCTCCACGAGGATGACATTGAAGCTCTCATCGGCGAGGCTGCGCACCGTGGAGCTGACGCATTGGTCCGTGTAGATGCCGGCGACGACGACGTTGCGGATGCCCATGTTGCTCAGCACCAGGCGCAGGTTGGTGCCGGTCAACGCGCTGTCGGTGGTCTTGGTGACGACGATCTCGCCCGGGGCGGGGGCCAGCTCCGGGACGATCTGCGACGCCTCGCTGGTGAGCGGCATCAAGAGATTGTTCCAGCCCGGCATCTTTTGACTCAGCGAGCGGTCGCGACCGTCCTCCAGCAAGCAGGCGATGCGAGCATGGATCACATCCATGCCATTGGCGCGGAAGCTGTCCTGCAAGGCCCGCAGCCGCGGGATGACGGTCCCGCGCATGCGCTCGTGGAAGGGCGCCCAGCGCTGACGCTCGGCGGGGTCTTCGGCCAGGGCCATGCCGTAGTTCTGCACGTCGATGCACAGCAGGGCCGTCTGCGCTGACGGCAGCACGGGATCCTTGGGCTCCGGGGCGCCCTGGTAGTAGAAGGAGCGGTTGCGGGTTTTCCAAGACATGTCGGGGCCTTTGCACAAGCGGGTCTTCGATCCGTCACTGTGCCAGATCCGCCGGAGCGATCCTAGGGCGCTGCTTCAACGGCTTTTCGGTGGCACCGATGCCCCTCGTGAACGCGCCCGTGACCCTCTGGTCCGGTGCGATGGCCAACGGGCTTGGACCAGTGCCGCTGGATCGGCAGCGCTTTCGGGGCGAGCCTTCGGGATGACGCTTCGGCCTGGCCGTTCGGGATGACAGGCGCAAGCGCGGCGCCCTGGTGAGCCGTTGACAGCAAGAGCGCCTAGACGCCGGATCAGACCCTGAAAACCATCAGCCCTTGGCGCGGGCGGCGGCGACACGCTCGGCGGTGATCTCGCCCGCGGCCATGCGCTCCACCTTGGCGAGCACCTGTGCCTCGAGGTCTTGCTTGAGCTTGGTGACGCGCGCGAGCAGCTTCGGGTCGGCGACGGATAGGATCTGCGCGGCCAGCAGCCCGGCGTTGCGGGCACCGTCGATGGCGACGGTGGCCACGGGCACCCCCGGCGGCATTTGCACGATGGACAGCAGCGAGTCCTCACCGGACAGCGCCCGGCTCCGCACGGGGACACCGATCACGGGCAGTGGCGTGATAGCCGCGGCCATGCCGGGCAGGTGAGCGGCACCACCGGCACCGGCAACGATGACCTTGAGGCCGCGCTCCACGGCAGAGCCGGCGTAGTCGTAGAGGCGTTGCGGCGTTCGGTGCGCGGAGACGATGGTCATCTCGAAGGGCACCTGGAGCTCCGCCAGGGCATCGGCGGCGGACTGCATCACCGGCAGATCAGAATCGCTGCCCATGATGATGCCCACCTGCGGCTTCAGACGTTGGTTTGACATGGCAAGTGTTCAGTGGGTGCAGATACAGAAGCGGTGTGTTGCGCGAGCCGTTGCCGCGCACGAGTCAGCGGCATCGCAATCGGCATCGGCGCTGGCCATCGATGGCGTGGCCGGGTGCGCTGCGCTTGATGCTCAAGGGACAGTGCGCGTCAGACCGTGCTTTGCTCGCCGGTGACGAACAGCAGCGCACGCACCTGCTCGGCCTTGGCGCGGGCCTGTTCGACATCCCGGTCCAACACGGTGACATGGCCCATCTTGCGATGGGCGCGGGTCTCCGCTTTGCCGTAGAGGTGCACGGACACACCCGGAATGGCGAGCGCCGCGCGCAAGCCCCGGATCACGGGCCGGCCGGTGCAGCCCGGCTCCCCGAGCAAATTCAGCATGGCCGCCGGCCGCAGCAGGTCGGTGGACCCCAGTGGTAGGCCGGTGATGGCGCGCAGGTGCTGCTCGAATTGATCAGTGAGACAGGCCTCGATGGTGTAGTGGCCGGAGTTGTGGGTGCGCGGGGCGACCTCGTTGACGAGGAGCTGATTGGTCTCGGTGAGGAAGAGCTCGACGCCGAAGATGCCCACGCCGGCGAGCGCCTCGACGGTGGCCAACGCCAGATCCTGTGCCGCCTGGGCAATGGCAGCATCGACGCGCGCCGGCGCCAGGAGCATGTCCAGCATGTTCTCCCCGGGGCGCATACGCATTTCCACCGCCGGATAGGTACAAGTCGCACCGTCCTGCCCACGTGCCACCATCACCGCCAGCTCCAGGCGGGTGGGTACGAACCGCTCCACCAGCGATGGCACCGGCAGGTGTTTCGCGAAGTCGGCGGGTGTGTGCATCACCTGCACGCCGCGGCCGTCGTAGCCGCCCCGGCGCGCCTTCTGCACCAGCGGATAGCCGAAGGCGGCGAAGGTGTCCGGGTGGGGGATGTCCGTTGGCACGAAGTCGGCGCTTGGGATACCGGCCTCGGCCAACACCCGCTTCTGCCGTAACTTGTCCTGGATGTCCGCCAGTAACCCTGGGCAGGGAAAGATGCGGTGTCCAGCGGCGGCGAGCGCGGTGAGGGTCTCGGTGTCGATGTCCTCGATGTCGAAGGTGGTCACATCGCAGGCCGTTACGAGCTCCTGCAAGGCCGCCGGGTCGTGGTAGGTGCCGACGATCTGCTCCCCGGAAAGCTGGCCCGCCGGGCTGTTGGGATAGGGATCCAACACGGTGCAGGTGCAGCCGATGCGCTTGGCGGCGGCCACCAGCATGCGGCCAAGCTGGCCGCCGCCGATAATGCCGATCTGCGCGACGGGATACGGGTAGCGGTCGTTCTTGGCGCTCATGCGCTGGAGTCCCTACTCGCCCGGAGCGTCTCGCGCGTGCGCTCGAAGGCAGCCCGAGCGCTCTCGAGCCGTTCCGCAATCTCCGGCTCGTAGGCAATGGCGAAGTCCAGGAAGGTTCGCGCCACCAACGACAGCTCACGCCCGCGCCAATGCAACAGGTGCCAGCGGCGCATGATCGGGAAGCCCTGCACATCCAGCAGGGCCAACGCGGCGCCCGCGCTCTCCAGTCGCAGCGAGTGCAGCGACAGCACGGAGATCCCCAGGCCGCCAACAATGGCGTGTTTGATGGCCTCGTTACTGCCGAGCTGCATGCGCACCCGCGGTGTCAGGCCGGCGTCCTGGAAGCAGGCGACCACGGCGTCGCGAATGCCGGAGCCTGGCTCACGCAGGATCAAACTCTCGTCGGCGAGGGCCTCGATGGGAATGCTGCGCTCGGCAGCGAGCGGATGGTCGATGCGGGCCACCACCACCAGGGGATTCGGCGCGAAGGGGATGCACTCGATCTGCTCGTTGACCTCGCGCGGCTGGCCCGCGACGTAGAGGTCGTCATCGTGGGCCATGAGGCGCTCTAGGATATGCTCGCGATTGGTGACGCCGAGGGACACCTCGATGCCCGGATACTGGTTGCAGAAGGCGCCCAGGATCTCCGGAGCGACATACTTGGCAGTGGTCACCACGCCGAGACGTAGGCGTCCGCGCTTGAGGCCCTTCAGGTCTGAGAGCTTGACCTCCAGGTCGGTCAGCGTGCCAAGGATTTCTTTGCAGGCGGCGTAGACCTCCCGGCCGGCGTCCGTGGGCTCCACGGTACGACCTACGTGGCGAAACAGCGGTGTGCCGAGGGTCTCTGACAGCTTCTTGATCTGCATCGACACCGTGGGCTGGGTCAGGAACAGCTCTTCGGCGGCGCGGGTAAAACTGCCCAGCCGTACGATGGCCTCCAACAATTGTAACTGGCGCAGGGTCGCGTGGCGGATCAGGTAGTCGGCGCCGCCCGGAAAGGCATGGCGCCCGTCGTTGGGGTGGGACATGCTGGTGCTGCGGTGCGCACCGGGCAGCAGTGCGTGGGCCGAGCCCGAGACCGTAGGTGGGGACGGCGCCGTGCAGGGTCGTAGCAATTACCCGGTCTGTGCAGCCGCTGGAATCACCGTAGTGCTCTGCTAAACGCGGCAGAATACCGGTTTTTCTTGGTGTGCTCCAGCGTCACGGTAGGATAAGACGCCGGTTCGGCCGCAGGAAAGGGCCCGCCTTCACCGGCCGAAAACCATGCCGAAGGCGAGCGCACGCCATGAAAGGGGTCTTCAACCAGGGGCTGGAGCCTGAGGTATCCCCAAATCGAGGGCTTGCAGAACAATACGATGATTGCTCGATAGCCGAGGCACTGCCATCGCGGTCACTGGGTGCGCCGGCGTTCTAGCCGGCAGCCCTCAATCTGGCCAGATACGAGCAACGGCCTGGTAAGCGTCGTCGCGCTCCGGCGGAAGTGCTGGACCGCTGGCCGCGCTGGGCTTGGCGGCGGCGCGCCGGCGGCTGCTCAGGGTGCTCTTACGGGGAGTGGTGCCAGTGTTGGCGCCTGTCGGCGTGGCCTTTTCTTCGCTCATGGCCTGGATCCTCTGTGGGATGGGTTCAGCTCGTTCAGCCGTCAACAAATCGGTCCACACGGGCGGCGAACTCTTCCGCCGCGGCGGTGATCTCGCCGCTGTCCTCATCGGCGAACAGCGTCAGGTTGACATAGGTACGCCCGAAGCTCTGATTCGGATAGATGCTGGTCTGTTCCGAGAGCTCCGCGACGCGGTCCAGAAAATCCCGCAGGCTGTCGTAGTCCTGGAACTCGAGCCGTCGTTCCAGACGCAGCGGGCGTTGGCGTCGCCGCCAACCATGGGGTGGCGTCGGTGGCCCGTCCGCCTGGGACGGGCCACCGTCGTCAGAAATAGGCCCGGTCATCACGACCGCCGTCGGGTGCAACGCCCAGGGATTGAAGCCACGCATCAATCTCGCCGGCGTGGTGTTCTTCCTCGCGCAGCAAGCCCTCGAAAAAGGCCGCGTTTTCGGCGTCGCCGATGCGCCGGCAGAATTCCGTTGCCTCGTGGTAGAGGGCGACGATCTCCGCCTCTAGCACCTGGTCCTGCAGCAGCAGGTCCACTAGGTTTCGAGCTACCCCCGCCGGGCGCAGCTGCGAGGCGTTTGGCGCGACGCCGAGCCCGAGCATGCGCTTCACCAGGCGTTCGGCGTGCTGCAGTTCCTCCACCACCTCGCGCCGGAAACGATCGGCTGCGTCCTTGAGCCCCCAGGCATCCGCGAGCCCTGCCTGGGTCATATACTGCTGCACAGCAGAATACTCCAGGCTCAGTGCCCGGCCGAGGTAGCCGAGGGTGCGTGGATGAATGGTTGCAGCGCGCATGGGTGTGGCGAATATTTAACGAGGCGATGCCTCAGACCGGCGAGGGACTAGGGCGCCGGCACGCCAGCGGGTCGTTCGCTGGACAGGGCCGAGCGCCAAGGGCCAAGAGGCAAGGCGCGGAGGCACAGTCCTCCTGGTATCAGCGGCTGCGCCTCGGCCCTTTCCGCCTGGCAGCACCTGGCACACGACGCGGCCTGAAGACGTTGATGCATCTCTCAACAGCTCGCGCGATCAGGCGATCTAGGCGCTAGGCGGAGCCGGGCGGCTCCTCGTCCCTAGTTCGGGTGCCTCAGTCTGGGTTGTTTTCACCCTTAGGCAGAACCGGCTCCACCTCACGGTGCGGACGGGCGATGATGTGTGCAGCCACCAGGCCGTCGCCGACGCGCTCGCAGGCGTCCGCACCAGCACGCACCGCCGCATTGACGGCGCCGGTCTCACCGCGCACCAGCACGGTGACGTAGCCACCGCCGACGAACTCGCGACCGATGAGGCGCACTTCCGCCGCCTTGGTCATCGCGTCCGCCGCCTCGATGGCCGGCACCAGGCCGCGGGTTTCGATCATGCCGAGGGCGATGCCCATGGTCTCGTTTGCCATTGTCTTGTCTCCGTTGGGTTTGTGCGCCGGGCTTCAGCAGCCCGGTCCGCGTTTTCTGAAAACTTGCCGTCGACCGCCCCGCGGACGACGTAACCCGCTGTCGTGGCCGGGCTGACCCAGGCCGGATGCGCCTCGGCTGCCGGTGCGGCAGCCCGGGGCATCATTCGCCGCTACCGCCCTTCGGCAGAACCGGCTCAACCTCACGATGCGGGCGGGCGATGATATGCGCGGCCACCAGACCGTCGCCGACGCGCTCGCAGGCATCCGCCCCGGCGCGGACGGCGGCGTTCACGGCGCCCGTCTCGCCGCGCACCAGCACAGTCACATAGCCGCCACCGACGAACTCGCGACCGATCAAGCGCACCTCGGCCGCCTTGGTCATCGCGTCTGCCGCCTCGATGGCCGGCACCAGGCCGCGGGTCTCGATCATTCCGAGGGCAATGCCCATGGTCTCGCTCGCCATTTCGTGTCTCCGTCTGTGTCAGCTCGTTAAACCTGCCTAGCGGGTCCCGGTGGCCGCGGGCCACCGGTGGAAATTGTTGCTTGCCCTAGCGACCGGGTCGGCCCGGCGCAAAAGTGTTACTGGTGCCGGAGAGGAGGGGCTCCAGCTCGCTGTGCGGGCGGGCGATGATGTGCGCAGCCACTAGGCCGTCGCCGACGCGCTCGCAGGCGTCGGCCCCCGCGCGCACCGCGGCATTGACGGCGCCGGTCTCGCCGCGCACCAACACCGTCACATAGCCGCCGCCAACCCATTCGCGGCCGATGAGGGTCACCTCCGCCGCCTTGGTCATGGCGTCCGCCGCCTCAATCGCGGGCACGAGACCCCGGGTCTCGATCAAACCGAGAGCAATACCTAACCGACGCTCGGCCATGCTGTGTTCCTCAAAAGCGCCGCGGCGTTAGGCCGCTTGAGCGCGATCTGTCGTTTGCGCCACAGGCTCGACGCCCGCGTCGCGGTTGTTCCTCGCTGCCGTCGCTGGCATGCCGACGGTCTCCGGTGCCCAGTCGTCGATGATGCCGCCGATGGTGAGATCCGTTAGGACATCGGGGTCACCCATGGCGTAGCGCGCTGCCGAGCCGCTCGTCGTAAACACCCAATTGCCAGGACGCGTACCCACCGGATCCGTGGCCACCAGCAGCTTGCCCTTGTGGTCCTTGAGGACCCGCAGCGCACAATGCTCCAGGCCCGCCACGCGCTGGGTGCAGTAGAGCGTGCCCACCACTTGGTTAATGTCCATCTGCGCTTCCCCGCTCCACGCGCCTAGGCCTCCTCGGGCTTCCAGTCATCGATGATGCCAACGATGGTCAAGTCGCTCGGATAGGCCTTACTGCCGGCGGCCTCGCGCGCCGCGGAGCTGCCGACGCAAATGACCCAGTCGTCCGGCTTGCAGCCGATGGCATCCACCGCCACCAACTGGGCACTGCCGTCCTGAACCACTTGCAAATACTTGTGCTCGAACTCCGGAATCCGGTACGTGCTCACCAGGGGCTTCACGACGCGACAAATCTTCATCGCCCTGCAGCCCCTAATGCGCAGGCGCCGCAGCGGGCGCGAGCGACGAGCCAACGATCTCGATGGGCGCCTGCGCATCGCAGTCCCGCACCGCGCGCAGGCAATGCAGCAATCCGTCGTCGCAGAGCTTCGGGTAGCGCGCTTTCAGCGCCGCGGCCACCCGCTCACAATGGGCCACTGCGCGCTCGCGGGCGCCGGGCACCCGGCCGTGGTAGTCAAACCGCACCACCATGGGTACCGGGAGTTCGCGAGAGACGTTGAGCCCTGTAAAGATCTTGATGCCGACGTCCAGATCCGCGGCGCCCTCCTCGACGGTGCTTAGATAGGCGAAATAGGTCAGATTACGGAGCTGGATCTCCTCGAAGCCAATACCGGCCCCGATGAAACGCTCAGCATGGCCAACGTCGGCGTAACCGCAGTCGTGATACTGGCGCACGTAGTCGATCTGACTGATGTTTTGTTCGATGAGCCAGGCGATCAGCTCGGTCATACCGGCCCAAGCAGCGCCGCCAGTCTCCGCCGCCGGCCGGTGCGCGCGGGGGCCCGCGGCCTTACCCGGCGCGTGGGCACGCACCAACTCCACGATCCGCGTGCGGGCCTCTATGGCGCCCAGGTCTTGGGTGATCTCATAGACCTTGGCGGCATCGAGCCACTGGTCCAGGTCGCAGTAACCGTCGGCGTCCGGCACATGCACGCGGATGGCGTCGGTGTCCGTGTCCATGCCGATCAGCAGCAGGTCCACCGAGGCGCCGCAGCAAAAGCCATTCTCCACCGCCTGGCGAAAGGCCTTGAGGCGCTCCCAACCCTCGCGGGCGGCCGCTTCGTCGTCGGAGCCGTGCGCAGCGCAGCCCTGGTGGGCTGGGTCGGTACTGCTGAAGTGGTAAAGGACCACTTTCAGATAGCGCGTTGGCGCGTCGGCGGTGTTCGGCATGCCCTCACGGAAGCGCAAGAGCTCGGTTTCCACCCACTTCTCGACGGTATTCTCGATGTCGAATAGGGAGCCCGCGTAGGACTTCCGCCGCACCGCGCCGTAGGGCAACCGCAGCACATAGCTAATGGCGTGCGCCAAACGCCCGTCGGCGCAAGGCGTAATGTCCATCAGATGGAAACCACACTGCTGCAGGAACCCCTGGAAGTCCTCACCATCACGCCCGCTGAGTGGGTCCTGTGTGTAGAAGTCGTCACTGAAACGGTGATAGGTCTCGAAGACACAGGCAGCGAACAGCCGACGCATGTCCAGACCCGTGACCCAGGTCGCTTCGAGGATGTTCGCGGGCAGCTCGAAGCCCAGCTCGGTCCGGACGATGGCCTGCGCGCGGTCGATGAAGTCCGGCTCACAGCGCTCGCTGGCGATGCGCTTCAGCACCGGCACGATGGCATCGAAGGCACCCTTCACCGCGGACTCATAGGCATATAACCGTGCGTTGGTGGACGCCGCCGTGAGCGGGTGCAGCTCGCGCCGGCTGTGACTGCCGAGGCTGGCCGCCGATTGCAGCTGCGGTGCGGCCCCTGTTTGCTGCCGCCGCGTGGCCCCGGAAAGCTCAGGCAGGCCGGTGCGGCGTGCGCGCACCCGCTCCGCCTTCGCCTGCGCCGCGGAACGCTCGGTGCGGTTCAGGTCGTTGGCCAAGGCGCGCTGGGCCGTACCGCGGGGACGAGTGTCCGTGACCGCCGGTGGCGGCGCGGGCGCCGTCACCTCCGCGGGTCCAGGCTGCGTGCTCACACGTCGCCCGCCGCTTCCGGATGACGGCACGGCGGCCGGCGACCGGAGTCCGCGGCGGCGGGGCGATTGGACCGTACGACCAGGCATCACTGCTGCTGCACTCACCGAGCGTGTGTCTTATCAGCCCCGGGCACCGCCCGAGTAGGTGATGAGCGCACCCCGGTCCGTGCTGCCGGCGGCGCCAGTGACCCGGCTCGTCGGGCGCGGTGTCTCTTCATTGCGCTTCCGCTCCACCGGCGGCATGGCGCTCATGGCCCCGGGCCGCGTGGGATTCCGCCGCCGCGCCGAGGTGCCCTCGGTGCCGGTGATGCGCTCACCGCGATCCCAGTCATCGCCGGTGATCTTGAGGCCGGCGCTCTGGCCCTCGCCCGTGACCCGAGACCGCACGGCCTCGGCATCGTCGCCCTCCGCCGGCGCCGCGGCCGCTGGGGCGGCCATCGGCTGCATCTGCATCAGGTTGGGCCGGGCACGGCTGGCGTCGAAGCGCGCCTGTTCCGTGCCCGTGATCTTGCCGGTTCCCATGCCGAAGGGGCCCGTAATATGCCGGTCGGACTCGTAGGCGGTGCCGGTGACGCTGCCGCTGCGGGCCTTGGCTGCGAAGGCCTCTTGCGCGGGAGAGCTCACGCTGAAGGCCTGCCAGCTGGGACCTTGTGGCGCCTCTCCACCATCAATGGCGCGCGGGAAGTCGCCATCCCCGGGCTGCGCCCCGGTGCCGCCGCAGGCTTCGGCGAACTGGTCCCGGCCTACGTAGGGCGTGCCGGTGAGGGGTTCGCAGGCACCCTTGGCGGCACCGGTCATGCCGCCGCCGAAGCTGCGGCCGCCCGCGTTCGGTCCACTGAGCCCGGGCTGCAGCCCGGTCATGGACGGCCCCGGCGTCATCGCCAAGGGGCGCGTGCGCCGCTTGATCTCTTCCTGCTGTGGCGCCTCGCAATAGTCGGCTGCCTGCTCCAGGCCGGCATAAGGCGTCCCGGTGATGGCCTTGCAGGTGCCGGGCTCATCACCAGTCACCCTGCCGGAGCGGCCGGTCTGGGTGCCGGAGACCAGGAGCCCGCGCTGGGTGGTCGAGCGGCCGACCTTCGGCGGCTCCGCCTTGGCCTCGACTTTGCAGGCTTGGTATTGCGCCAAGTCGACGTATTCATCGCCGGTGACGAGGCGACAGCTGCCGGGCTCATCACCCGTCACCTTCTCGGAACGCCCGACCCGGGTGCCGCTCACGCTGCCGCCGGAAAGCGTCTTGGACAGACCCACCTTGGGCGGGGCGATCTCGGTGCCGATGTCCGACGGTGACGTGTACTGGGTACCGGTGGGCTTGAACTCGGCGCCTAGCTCGTCGCCCGTCACCTTGGACGCGCGGCCCACCAGGTTGCCGGAGACGCGGTTATCGCCGAAGGTGCGCCCGACGCCGACCTTGGGTTGGCCGGGCTCCGGGCGAATGCCGCAGAAGGCTTCGTATTGGTTTGGCGAGAGATACTGCGTTCCGGTGACGTTTTTGCACGTGCCGGGCTCGTCGCCGGTGACCTTGTTGGAGCGTCCCACCTCGTTGCCGGTGACGCGCTGCCCATGGCCGGTGGGGCTGACGCGAACCTTGGCAACGGGCTTCACGACCGGGTCGGTCTGGCAGAACTCCCGGAAGATGTCCGCGCCCATGTATTCCGTGCCGGTAATGGGCCGGCAGGTGCTGGGCTCATCGCCGGTGGTCTTAACGCTGCGTCCGACCTTGGTACCGGTGATCTGCTGGCCGAGGGTCGTCTCGCTGACGGCGACCTTCCACGGCTGATCCGTGGCGCCCTGCAGCGCCTTGCGCTTGTTTGGATGCACGCGGCCAACCGGCGCGGACTTGCGCTCGCCGGCACCGCCATTGCTGCTGCGTTGACTGCGGACCTTCTGCGCCAGCTCGCGGCCGCTCAGCCTGGGGTTGGCCTGGCGCGCGAGGCTGGCCGTGGACTGGGCCCCGCTATTCGCGCTCTTGCCGCGGGACGATTGCGCCGCGCGGCGCGCCAGCGACTGCATCCTGCCCGGCGACTTTGCGGCCAGCGCAGCATCCGCGCGCTTGTTCCGTGACGCCTTGGGCTGCCCGTTTCCCAGACCATGACCCAACGCGCCTGCCGGCGGGCCAGGCTGGTGAGCGAAGGCCGCGAGCGATGGACCCGCGGCGGGCCGAGCCCCAGTTACCTCGGCAGCGCGCTGGCCATTACAGCCGCCCTGGCAGTCTCTTTTCGGCTCGGACGAGCCCTGGGACATCGCCCCAGCGGCTGGCCCAACAGACCTGTTCACCAAGTCCGGGGTGCGCACGCGATCACGACTGCGCAGCGCCCGGCGCCCGGCTTGCGCCATCTCCGCCCGACGCTGCCGGGCCAGGGCCCGCACGGCATTCATCGACGCCTGCTGGGAACGGACGGCGCGAGGACTGGCCGCCGGCGCCGGCTGGCGCGACGCCGGGCGGGAGAGGGTCTGCACCGGCGCCGGCGCCGGTTGCGGTGCGCTGGGTGGTGCGCTGCCGGCCGCGGGCTGTGCCGCAGCGCCTCGCGCGCCGACGACCTCAGTACGACTGCGCTCCGGCGCACTCTTACGCATACCTTGCTTGCCTTGGGACGACATGGCCTTGCGCCGTGCCAGCGCCGCTTCTCGGCCGCTCGATTTCAAGTTCGCTTTGGATGCCATGTCTGGATACCGGATGCCTGGTTGCTTGGGCTGCGCGGGTTGGCGGGCTGGTTGCTCGATGGCCTGGGCTTGACGTTGCGGGAGTCGGCGTGAGCCAACCCGTGGCCGCGCCATGGTCGGGCCGGGAG
>CAZGCI010000033.1:19981-38911 GCA_964524185.1 uncultured Thiohalocapsa sp.
GAGCAGCGCTCGCGCGCGCCCGTCCGTCCGCCGCCGACTCATGTCCGCCGGCTACCCGAGCCGGCCTGGACGCTCCGGTGCCCGGGGACAGCTGCGGGTGCGGAGGCGCCGCTGCGGAGTCGGCTGCGGCGCCGGCCAGATGCACGAACACCGCAAAGGTCCCGAGCGCCATGGTCGAGCGGCGTGCAGCGGCAGACGCCGCGGTGCGTCGGCGCGACGCACACCGTAGCGGCGGCTACGATCCTCAGACGCGGCCCGGGAAGACCACGAAGCAAGAGCCTTGGCTCTGGGTGTAGTTGTCGTAGCCGGTCAGCCGCACGTGATGGTCGGGGTACGAGCGGTGGCAGGCCTCCAACTCGCCGGCGACGTTGCCGAGATCCGTCTCGCCGAAAAACGGCAGCTTCCACATCGTCCAATAGTCGTCCATCGAGTTGCTGGGATGGACATGCTCGATGGCTGGGGTCCAGCCCTGGGCAATGATGTAGGCGATCTGGTCGTAGATCTCTTGCTGCGATAGCGGCGGCAAGAAGCCGAAGGTCTCCAGCGTCCGCTTGGTCTGATAATCGCCCATTTGGCTCTGAGGCATGGTCAGGTGCTCCTGATACGGGATCGTCGGAATGTGTTGGTTCTAGTCTCGTGAGGGCAGGCTGTAGTGCTGGCGGGGCAGCATCAGCGGCCGGGGGCCGGAGGCTGGGACAAGCCCGGCAACTCGGGCCCCGGCGCCAGGCGCACCCGACTCAGCGCACGTCGAGCTTGTCGACAGTCTCGAACTCGAACTTGATCTCTTTCCAGGTCTCCATTGCGATGGCCAACTCAGGGCTGTGCCTGGCGGCCTCGGTGAGGACGTCGCGGGCCTCCTTCTCGATCTCGCGACCCTCGTTACGCGCCTTGACGCAGGCCTCCACGGCGACGCGGTTGGCGCAGGCGCCGGCCGCATTGCCCCAGGGATGACCCTGGGTACCGCCACCGAACTGCAGCATGGAGTCGTCGCCGAAGATAGTCACCAGTGCCGGCATGTGCCAGACGTGGATACCGCCGGAGGCGACGGCGAAGACGCCGGGCAGAGAACCCCAATCCTGGTCGAAGAAGACGCCGCGAGAGCGATCTTCCGGCACGAAGGACTCGCGCAGCTGGTCGACGAAGCCGAGTGTGGAGGCGCGATCGCCCTCCAGCTTGCCGACGACGGTGCCGGTGTGCAGGTGGTCACCACCAGACAGGCGCAGGCACTTGGCCAGCACGCGGAAGTGGATGCCATGCTTCGGGTGGCGGTCGATGACCGCGTGCATGGCGCGGTGGATGTGCAGCAGCATCCCGTTCTCGCGGCACCAGTTGGCCAGGCCGGTGTTGGCCGTGAAGCCGCCGGTGAGGAAGTCGTGCATCATGATCGGCGAGCCCACTTCCTTGGCGAATTCGGCGCGCTTGTACATCTCCTCCGGCGTCGCCGCAGTGACGTTCAGGTAGTGGCCCTTGCGCTCGCCCGTCTCCTGTTGCGCCTTTTGGATGGCCTCGCCGACGAACTCGAAGCGATCGCGCCAGCGCATGAAGGGCTGCGAGTTGACGTTTTCGTCGTCCTTGGTCATATCCAGGCCGCCGCGCAGGCACTCATACACGGCACGGCCGTAGTTCTTGGCGGAGAGCCCGAGCTTCGGCTTGATGGTGGCGCCGATCAGCGGACGGCCGTATTTATTCAGGCGGTCGCGCTCGAGCTGGATGCCGGCCGGCGGGCCGCCGCAGGTCTTGATGTAGGCGATCGGGAAGCGCAGGTCTTCCAGGCGCAGGTGGCGCAGGGCCTTGAAGCCGAAGACGTTGCCCACCAGCGAGGTCAGCACGTTGACGATGGAGCCTTCCTCGAACAGGTCGATTGGGTAAGCGACGAAGGCGTAGAAGGACTCGCTGTCGCCGGGCACGTCCTCGATGCGGTAGGCGCGACCCTTGTAATACTCGAGGTCAGTCAGGAGCTCGGACCAGACGGTGGACCAGGTGCCGGTGGAGGACTCGGCGGCCACGGCAGCGGCAACCTCCTCGCGCGGAACGCCGGGCTGGCCGGTGACCTTGAAGCAGGCCAGCAGATCGGTATCCAGCGGGACATAGTCCGGCGTCCAATACATGTCCCGGTATTCTTTAACACCGGCGTCGTAGGTCTTCACGCTCATGCTCAGCTCCCGTGGTTTGTTCTGCGACTGCTTCGCCTGTCGAAGCTATGGAAATTCAGACGGCGCACCATACGCCGAAGGGTCGTTAGAGCGAAATCGACTGTCTCAATCCGAGACATGTGAAACCGTCTATAGGTTGACCCATCGCAAGGGGCATTGCGCCTCAACGGGCCGCAACAGCACCGCCCGGCGCGGAGAAGTCGGGCGACGCGCGTTGCCGGCAGCGCCGGGGATGAACCTCCCGGTGATGTGCCGATCGCGCGTCGGCGTCAGGGGAAGTCTAAGCCGGAGCGTTCGCCGCCCCCTATTGCAGGGCGCTGGTTTGGGCGCTCGTCCCGGAACCGCCCGGCTCGTTAGGCGACGCGCGACGCCTGGATCATCTCGTAGGCCTGGCGGATCTCGTGAGTCTTTTGGCTCGCGAGCCGGATCATATCCTCAGGTAGGCCCTTAGAGACCAGCTTGTCTGGATGATGCTGGCTCAGGAGCTTACGATAGGCCCGCTTGATGACGTCGTCCGGGTCCTTGGGCTTGACGCCGAGCAGCGCGTAGGCGTCTTTCAGCGTGGGCCCGGTGCTGGGCACGCGGCGATCAGTGCCACCGCCGCCCCAGCTCCGCCCAGCGCCCTGCTGCTGGCCCCCGCCGGCCCGGGCGCCGGCGAAGCGCTGCTGCATGCGCACCAGGTTCTCAAGCTGGCGGAAGAGCACCGGTGAAACGCCGAGCTCGGCGCGGATGTGCTCGAGCAGGCGCCGCTTCGCGCCGGACGGCTCGCCATCGGCGTAGGCGGCCTGGATCTGGACCTCCAGGAAGATCTGGATCAACAGCCGCCGGCCCATGCATTCCCGACGGAAGCGGGCCACGACGGCGGTGAGATCGAAATCGGTCGCCTTGCCCTCGCGGAATAGCGCAATGGCGGCGCTGCGGCGCTCCCCGGAGAGCTGCAGCCGGGACATGACCGTCTCGGCAAGAGCGATCTCGCGCTCGGAAACGCGCCCGTCGGCCTTCGCAATGTGGCCCATCACCGAAAAGGTGGCGGTGAAGAAGGCGCTCTCGATGCGTCGGCGATCGCCGAACGGCAGGCCATAGTCCTCGGCGAGGCGCTCCACGCCCCGATCGACACCATGACCCAGTGTGGTCCCGAGTAAGGCACCGATAGGTCCGCCGGCGGCGAACCCGAGCAGGCCGCCGACGACCTTCCCGAACCAGCTCACGTTACTTGCCCTTAAGGTACTGCTCGTCCGAGAAGGAGTAGACCCATTCCGGGCGGAAGGCAACGAGAATCACCATGATCCAACCATTGAGCATGGCCTCCGGCAAGAACATGAGCGGAAAGAAGGGCAGCACCGTTTGGCTCAGTTCGGCAAAGGTGTAGGCCCCGCTGCCCACCAGCAGCCAGGCGGCCATGTAGCCCATGGCCACCCCAACCAGGCCCGCGGTCAGGAAGCCGTTGACCAGGACGTAGACAAAAAACTGCTTCGGCAGGTAGTGGCGGATCAGCACCAACGCGATCTGCGTCAGCGTGATGGGCAGCACGCCGCTCACCAACGCATTCAGCGCGAAGCCGTGCCAGGCCATGTCGGTGTTGACATAGACGCCGAGCAGCGCGAGTGACGCTGCGATGACGGCGATGGACCAGCTGAAGATCAGCGTGACCGCGGTCAGCCCCAGCAGATGATAGTGCAGGCCTGGCTGCACCTGCGTCTCCATGTGCCACAGCAGCATCAGCACCAGTGTGGCGCCGAAGAAGACATGGGTGAGCTTGGCAGCAACGAGCCGGCGCCAAGGTGCCAGCCATACGGCCAGGGCAAGGCAGGCCAGATATAGCACCAGAGCGGCCCAGGTCGCGCCGGCAGTAAACAGGGCGGGGTCGAGGGTCATGGGCGTTTGGGTGCGGACGCCGTCGAGGCGGCTTGCGGAGTTCTTCCATGGTCGGGGCCGGTTGTCGTAACACAAATGAAAGCGAAGCAATGCCGTCTACCCGCCGAGCGACGGTGGCGTCCATAAGAGAGCGGGTCATGGCGTGGTCAGGGCCCGGGGGCCAAAGCGTAAACGTCCATCCCGTTGTCAGCGGTTGCGCCGCGGCCCTTGGTCGGGCGGCCGTTGGAGCACACCTATTCGCGGGGCGATGGCTCAGACCGATGGGTGATGAGGGCGCCGGCACGCCAGCGGGTTGTCCATTGGCCAGGGCCAAGGGCCAAGGGCCAAGGGCCAAGGGCCAAGGCGTGGACGCACAGTCCTGGCGTTAGCGGTTGCGCCTCGGCCCTTTTCCCCCCACCGGCGCCCGATACACGACGGCGCTTGGCGAATTCGACGCATCCGCAAACAGCTGGCGCGGTCAAGCAATCTAAGCGCCACTTCACAACCTTGGGAACCCTGTCATGCATTACCGCCGCCTCGGCTGCACCGATCTCAGCGTCAGCGCGCTCTGCCTCGGCACCATGACCTTCGGCGAGCAGAACACCGCGGCGGATGCCGCAGGGCAGCTCGACCGCGCCGTCGCCGCCGGGATCAACTTCATCGACACCGCCGAGATGTATCCGGTGCCACCCAAGGCCGAGACCATGGGCCGGACCGAGGCGTACATCGGCCGCTGGCTTGCCAAGCGCGGCGGCCGGGACCGGCTGATTATCGCCAGCAAGGTCGCCGGCCCAGGGGACTGGCTACCCTACATCCGCGGCGGCAATAATCGCCTCGACCGTGCCAACATCGAGGCAGCCTTGGAGGACAGCCTGCGCCGTCTGGGCACGGACTACATCGACCTTTACCAGCTGCACTGGCCGGATCGGCAGACCAACTTCTTTGGCCGCCTCGGCTACGAGCATCCGCCAGAGGACACCAGCGTGCCGCTGCTGCAGACGCTGGAAGTCCTGGATGACCTGGTGCAGTCGGGCAAGGTCCGCCACATCGGCCTATCCAACGAGACGCCCTGGGGGGCTATGCGCTGCCTGGCGCTGGCAGAAGCCCATGGCTTGCCCCGGATGGTGAGCATTCAAAATCCCTACAACCTGCTGAACCGTACCTTCGAGATCGGCCTTGCGGAGGTGGCTATGCGCGAGCAGTGCGGGCTGCTGGCCTACTCGCCGCTCGCCTTCGGCGCCCTGAGCGGCAAATACCTCAACGGCCGACAGCCGCCGGATGGCCGGCTCACACTGTTCTCACGCTTCACGCGCTACTCCAACCCGCAGGCCCTCGCCGCGACGGCGGAGTATGTCGCCGTCGCCCGCAAGCATGGGCTGGACCCGGCGCAGATGGCCCTGGCCTTCGTCACCAGCCGTCCCTTCGTCACGGCCAACATCATCGGCGCCACCAGCATGGAGCAACTGGATCAGAACCTCGACAGCATCGATCTCACGCTATCCGAAGAGGTGCTCACTGACATCGAGGCCGTGCACACCCGGCAGCCGAATCCGAGTCCATAGGATCCAGGGCCTAGGGCCTAGGCCCTAGGGCGGACTGATTGACGCCAACGCGCCCGTAGGCCAGCGCCAGCAAAACAGCCCCGGCTAAAAGCATGGGGAGACTCAGCAACTGGCCCATGGTGAGCCAGTCGAAGGCGAGGTAGCCGATGTGGGCATCCGGCTGGCGAACGAACTCCACCGTAAACCGAAACAGGCCGTAGAGCAGCAGAAACAGGCCGGACACGGCCATGGTGGGCCGTGTCCGGCTGGAGAACCACCAGAGCACGACGAACAACAGCAGCCCCTCTAGCCCCGCTTGATAGAGCTGCGAGGGATGCAGCGCCGGGCTCAGCTCGGCGCCTGCCGGCAGGCCCAGGCAGTAGTCCGGAAAGCGCGCGCACGGTAGTTGCATGGCCCAGGGCACCCAGGTCGGATGCCCCCAAAGCTCGCCGTTGATGAAGTTGCCGATGCGACCGGCGAACAACCCGAGCGGCACCAGCGGTGCAACGAAGTCGCCGACTTGGAAGAAGCCGAGCTGGTACCTGCGCGCAAACAGCCAAATGGCGATGAGCACGCCGATGAGCCCGCCGTGGAAGGACATGCCGCCCTCCCAGACCTTCAGCACATTGAGCGGATTGGCCAGGATCTGGTCATAGCCATAAAAGACCATGTAGCCGAGCCGGCCGCCGGCGATGACGCCGATGACGCAGTAGAACACCACGTCATCCACCATGGACGCGGTCCAGCCCGCGCCCGGACCCTGGGTCCGGCGCGATGCCCGCCAGCGCCCGAGCAGCCACGCGAGCGCAAAGCCGACGAGGTACATGAGGCCGTACCAGTGGACCTTGAGCGGGCCCAACTGGAAAGCGGCCGGATCGATGTTCGGGTAGCTGAGCATGGGGGCGGATGTTAGCACGCGTGCTCGCGGCGACTGGTGAACGGGCGATGTCAGCGGTATGTCCACGGGATTGCTTTATTAATGCCGGCCCGACGGATTGTCGTGGGCCATTGGCAGCGCGGGTCCGTCCGGACGTTGAGACACGCGACGAGCGGTGCCTGAGGCCGGCATGAGGCACCTGCACTCCGCGCACAGCGTCCCCATACTCCACTGAAGCGATGGACGCCAGCCGCGTCTCAACCGCCGCGCACAGGCACGAGGCACAGATACGCCACGGGTTGGGGAAAGCCCCATAGCCGCAGCCGCGCCGGTTCAGCGCACGCCTGCCGTCTGCGGCGCCTGCATCGTGACCCGGCCTCGCACGCCGCTCATGGCCGCAGGTGCTCCAGCCTCGGCGCTTGCCAACGGAGCGCGCACCCCGTCACGTGCTGCCGATCACTCGTCGGCCTGCAACAACGCACCATTGAGACACCACCACTGACGTTATGAGCACAGCTACAAATCTGTTCGGAGGGCCCAGCCCAGACGCGCTCTGGGCCGCCGCCCGACGCTTCGCCGCCGCAGCGCCCGCCTGTGAATATTGGAGTCTGCGCTTGGTGGACGCGGCACAGGAGGGCATCACTGTGCGCGACGACGTGCCCGAGCCCAGCACCATTGGCGCGAGCCGCGGGGCGATGCTCACCATCGTCGCCGACGGCGGCCTCGGCTATGCCGCCACTGCGGACCTCTCCACCGCCGGGCTCACCGCTGCCGGCGAGCGGGCGACCCAAGCCGCAGCGCTCCACGCACGCTTGGGCCTCTTCGATGCCCGGCTCTTCCCTCGCAGCACGCTGCACGCCGAGTACCACAGCCCGGTGGAACAGCCCTGGGGGCAGATGACCCTCGCGGACAAGCTCGGCCTACTGGGCGAGGCCTGCGCACGTATGGATCTCGGCGAGCGCGTCGTGGAACGCGCGGCCTGGCTTGGACATCGGCGCACCCACCAGCTACTGGTGAGCAGCGACGGCGCTCGCATTGCCCAGACCTTTGAATATGTGCACACAGGCCTCGCAGCCACCGCCCATAGCAACGGCCAGACGCAAACCCGCACCGGCGGCGGCCACGACCGACCCGGGCAAGGTGGGTTGGAGCGCCTTACGAGTGCCGCACTCATGGACGACGCCGAGCGCATCGCAACCGAGGCCATTGCGCTCTGCGACGCGCCGGAGTGTCCCAACGGGCGCGTGGACCTCCTGCTGCTGCCGAGTCAGATGACGCTGCAGATCCACGAGTCCATCGGCCACCCGCTGGAGCTCGACCGCATCCTCGGCGATGAGCGCAACTACGCCGGGCTGAGCTTCGTCACGCCCGATATGTTCGGCACCTACCGGTACGGCTCGTCACTGCTCAACGTCACCTTTGACCCCATCCTGCCGGGCGAGGTGGCCAGTTATGCCGCCGACGACGACGGCACCCCGGCGAAGCGCGTGCACTTAATCCGCGACGGCATCCTGGAACGCCCCCTCGGCGGCGAACTCTCCCAGCGCCGCGCCCGGCTGGCCGGAACCGCCAATGCCCGCGCCTGCGACTGGGACCGTGCGCCCATCGATCGCATGGCAAATATCAACCTGGAGCCGAACGAGGAGGGCCTGCAAGACATGATCGCCCGCGTCGAGCACGGCGTCCTGATGGACGGAAACCGCTCCTGGTCCATCGACGACAGCCGCAACAAGTTCCAGTTCAGCTGCGAGCTGGGCCGGCTCATCGAGCACGGCGAGGTCAAGGGTCTGGTGCGCAACCCAGGCTACCGGGGCACCTCCGCGAACTTCTGGCGCAGCCTCGACGGCGTGGGTGGCCACGAGACGGTCGAGGTGCGCGGCGTGCGCAACTGCGGCAAGGGCGAGCCCAACCAGTCCGTCTATGTGGGCCACGCGTCGCCGCCCTGCCTGTTCCGAAACATCGACGTCTTCGGAGGCGGCCTATGACCCAGGACGCCTTCTTCCGCCTGTTCGAGGCACTCCAGGCAGGGCTCGGCGGTGATGAGATCCTGTTCGCGGGGCTCGGCGCAGAACACTCGCACTTCGTCCGCCTCAACCAGAACCGCGTGCGTCAAGCCGGCAGTGTCGATAGCGCGGAACTCGGCCTCACCCTAATCCATCGCGGCCGCCAGGTGGAAGGGGGCTGTCCGCTCGGCGGCGATATCGAGGACGACCTCGGCCGGGTGCGGGCCTTGCTCGACCAACTGCGCGAGCGCATCGCCCACGTGCCTGAGGATCCCTACCTGCATTACAGCACCGAGCCCGCCAGTTCAGAGCGCTGCCTCGACGCGGATCTGCCGAGCAGTGATGACGCCATCGGCACCCTGACCGACCTCGCCGACGGCCTCGACCTGGTGGGCATCTGGGCCGCCGGTGACGTGATGGAGGGTCTCGCCAGCTCCCTGGGTCACCACCACTGGCACCAAAGCCGCAGCTTCAACCTGGACTGGTCCTGCTACCTGGACCGGGACAAGGCCGTAAAAGCGAGTTATTCCGGTTCCGACTGGCAGCCGGACGCGCTCGCACACAAGATCAACCAGCAGCGCGCGAACCTGCAGGTGCTAGGCCGGCCGGAGCGACGCATCGAGCCTGGACGCTACCGCGCGTACCTGGCACCGGCGGCCCTACAGGAGCTCATGGAGCTGCTCGCCTGGGGCGGTTTCGGGCTGCGCGATCATCGCACCCAGCAAACGCCGCTACTGCAGCTCGCCACCGGCGAGACGCAGCTTAGCCCGCTGTTGACCGTGATCGAGGAGCACAAGCGCGGCCTCGCACCCGGGTTCACCGGCGAGGGTTTCCCCAAGCCGGATCAGGTCAAGCTCATCGAGGAAGGCTGGTACCAGGACTGTCTCGCCGACGCCCGCAGCGCCAAGGAATACGGCGCCACCGTCAATGCCGCCGCGGAGTCGCCCGAGGCCTTGGCGGTCGCCGCGGGCGACCTCGCAAGCGCAGACGCCCTTCGCCGGCTCGGCACCGGCATCCTCATCGGCAACCTCTGGTACTGCAACTGGTCCGACCGCAACACCTGCCGCATGACCGGCATGACCCGCTTCGGCACCTTTTGGGTGGAGAACGGTGAGCTTGTGGCCCCGCTCGCAGCGATGCGCTTCGACGACAGCCTCTATCGTCTGCTCGGCGACCGACTGGAGGGCCTCACCCAGGAGCGCGAGCTGCTCCTATCCGCAGAGACCTACCATGGACGCAGTACCGACAGCGCGCTGCTGCCCGGGGCACTCGTCAGCGGTCTCGATTTGGCGTTGTGAGCGGCGGCGGCCCGCCGCCTGCCGAGGCTGTAGCAGCGCAGGCGGTCAGAAGTTCGGCTTCTCTGGTGCGTCGTCGAACATCGCGACGCTCGCCATGATTTCTTCGCGGGCCTCCTCGCGCCCGCCCCAGCCGTCGACGCGAACCCACTTGCCCTCATCGAGGTCCTTGTAGTGCTCGAAGAAGTGGGCGATCTGGTCCAGTAGGTGCGTCGGCATGTCGCGGAAGCTGGTGATGTTGCGATAGCCCTTGAACAGCTTATCGATGGGGAGCGCGAGAATCTTGGCATCGTCGCCGGATTCGTCGGTCATCTTCAGCACACCGATTGGGCGGGCCTGGATCACGGAGCCGGGGATCAGCGGGTAGGGCGTCACCACCATGACGTCAACGGGGTCGCCGTCCGACGAGAGGGTGTGGGGCACATAGCCGTAGTTGCACGGGTAGTGCATGGCGGTGGACATGAAGCGGTCCACAAACATGGCGCCGGTCGCCTTGTCCATTTCGTACTTGACGGGCTCGGCGTGGGACGGGATCTCGATGATGACGTTGATCTCGTTCGGGATGCGGTCGCCGCGGGGGACGCGTTGCAGATCCATGGGGAGGCTCCTCGGGGGTTGAGAATGGGCACCGGGCCCGATCGCTTCGGGGCCGTGGACGGTAAGAAACCAGCAGGCGGCCGAGTTTAACCTAGAAGCGGCGCTTGAACGCACGTGCAGCAAGGCCTGCCGGCGGCGCGTACGCGACGGCCAAGCAGCCGGGAGCGCGCACGTCCAACGCAGGGGATTCACCGTGATGCGTGGCTGCGGCGCGACGCGTGCGCGAGATCGGCACCTAGATTGCCTGGCCGCACCAGCTGGTTGCAGAGGCGTCAAGTGTTCCACGCCGGGTCCTGTGCCGGGCGCCTGCGGGGAAAGGGCCGAGGGCCGAGGCACAACGGCTAACGCCAGGACTGTGCGTGCGCGCCTTGGCCCTTGGCCCTGGCCCGTGAACGACGCCCTGGCCTGTCGACGCCTGAGTCGCCCGTCCGGTCTGAGGCATCGCCTCGCTAGGAGTGCGTGGCACGCCGGCTTGCTATCAGACCACGATCAGCGGCACGCTCAAGAGCGCAACGATGTTGATGATCTTGATCAGCGGGTTCACGGCGGGGCCGGCCGTGTCCTTGTACGGGTCGCCGACGGTGTCGCCGGCGACCGAAGCCTTGTGCGCCTCCGAGCCCTTGCCACCGAAGTTACCGTCCTCGATGTACTTCTTGGCGTTGTCCCAAGCGCTGCCGCCCGCCGTCATGGAGATGGCAACAAAGAGACCGGTGGTGATGGTGCCGATGAGCATGCCGCCCAGGGCCAGCACGCCCGCGTCCCCGCCCATAAGCCAGCGCACACCGAAGGCCACCGCGACGGGCACCAGCACCGGAAGCAGCGACGGGATGATCATCTCGTTTATGGCGCTGCGGGTCAGCATGTCTACGGCGCGCGTGTAGTCTGGCTTCTGGCTGTAGTCCATGATGCCGGGCATCTCACGGAACTGGCGGCGAACCTCGTTAACGATTTCGCGGGCGGCACGGCCGACTGCCTCCATGGCCAGGGCGCCGAAGAGATAGGGCACCAGGCCGCCGATGAAGAGCCCGATCAGCACCGCCGGGTCGTCCAGCCGGAACGACAACGTCTTGCCCTCCCGCGCCAAGATGTTAGTGAAGTCCGCGAACAGCACCAGTGCCGCGAGTCCCGCGGAGCCGATGGCATAGCCCTTGGTGACGGCCTTGGTGGTGTTGCCAACGGCGTCCAGCCGATCGGTCACAGAGCGGATCTTCTGGTCCAGCTCCGCCATTTCAGCGATGCCGCCCGCATTGTCTGTAATCGGGCCGAAGGCGTCCAAGGCCACGATGATGCCTGCCATACTGAGCATCGCCGTTGCAGCGATGGCGATGCCATAGAGCCCCGCCATGGAGTACGCACCCCAAATGGCGAGGCAAATGACAATCACCGGCGCCGCCGTGGCCTTCATGGAGACACCGAGTCCGGCGATGATATTGGTGGCGGGCCCCGTCGTGGAGGCCTTCGCGATGGCGCGCACCGGGCCGTAGTCAGTGCCCGTGTAATACTCGGTGATGATGACAATGAGTCCGGTCAGCCCGAGCCCGACGCCAGCGGCGCCGAGCACGCCCCAGCGGCTAAAGGCAACGCCGGTAGCCTCGACGGCCAGCGTCGGCGGCAGCATGATCCAGGTCACGGGAATGAAAAGCACGAAGGCGATGATGCCGCTCGCAATCAGGCCTTTATACAGCGCCGCCATGATGCGGGAGTCATCCTCATGCGTCTTGACGAAGTGGGTACCGATGACCGAGGCAATGATGGAGACGCCCCCCAACACCAGCGGATAGACGATGGCGTCAGCACCGTATGGGCCCAACAGTAGGCCGCCGAGCAGCATGCTGGCCACAACGGTCACCGCATAGGTCTCGAACAGATCCGCAGCCATGCCGGCGCAGTCGCCGACGTTGTCACCCACGTTGTCCGCAATCACAGCCGGATTCCGCGGGTCGTCCTCGGGGATGCCCGCCTCCACCTTGCCGACGATGTCCGCGCCCACGTCCGCGCCCTTAGTGAAAATGCCACCGCCGAGGCGCGCGAAGATGGAGATCAGCGAGCCGCCGAAGGCAAGGCCCAACAGGGCTCGCAATGCGAGCAGGTGGCCATCCGTGTCCGCCGGATCGGCGGGCGCAAGCCACAGGTAGTAACCAGCGACACCGAGCAGTGCCAGCCCCACCACGAGCATCCCGGTAATGGCGCCGCCGCGGAAGGCCACCTGCAGAGCGGTTTCGAGCCCGTCGTGGGCGGCCTCGGCAGTGCGGGTGTTGGCGCGCACGGAGACGTGCATGCCGATATAGCCCGCCGCGCCCGACAGCACCGCGCCAATGAAGAAGCCGATCCCCGTCTCCAGCCCAAACGTGTGGGACAGCCCGGCCATCAGCAACGCGCCGACGACCGTGATGGTGAGGTACTGGCGGTTCAGATACGTGGACGCGCCCGCCTGGATAGCGCCGGCGATTTGCCGCATACGCTCGTTCCCCTGGGGCTGAGCAAGCACCCAGCGGATAGAGACGAGGCCATAGCCCACGGCAAGGAGGCCACACAGGATGGCGAAGACCAGGCTCACCAACATCTCGTGCTGCTCCTCGGCGGTGACTAGCGTTGACGCAGACCGTACACGATGCGGCGTCGGACTCAGAACAACGAAAACGAAATCGTCACGCCGGTCATGACGATGGCAACAATGCTCATGAGCTTAATGAGGATATTGAGGCTCGGGCCCGAGGTGTCTTTGAAGGGATCACCGATGGTGTCGCCGATGACCGAGGCACGGTGGGCGGTCGAGTTCTTGCCGCCGTGGTGGCCAGCCTCGATGTACTTCTTGGCGTTATCCCAGGCACCGCCGGTATTGGACAGGAAGACCGCGAGCGCAAAGCCTGTGGAAAGCCCGCCCACCAGCAGGCCCACTACGCCCGCGACGCCAAACAGCAAACCCACCAGCACCGGCGCCGCGACGGCGATCGCCGACGGCAGGACCATCTCGCGTTGGGCGCCGACGGTGGAGATGGCCACACAGCGTTCGTAGTTCGGGTCCGCCTTGCCGCGCAGAATGTCCGGGTTCTCGCGGAACTGCCGGCGCACCTCCTCCACCATCAATTGAGCGGCACGCCCCACCGCCAGCACTGTGAGCCCGCTGAAGGCGAAGGCCACCATCGCGCCGAGGAAGAGTGCGATCAGCACCACCGGGTTCAGCAGGGTCACGTTGTAGTAGCCCATGAATTGAAGCAGGCTCGCATCGGCTGTGGCCACGGTGCCGCCATCAGACAGGATCAGGCTGGCGGTGCCGGCGCTGATAAGCTCGATGCGGATGACTTCGACGTAGGAGGCAATCAGTGCCAGGGCGGTGAGCGCCGCGGAGCCGATGGCGAAGCCCTTGCCGGTGGCCGCTGTGGTATTGCCAAGGGCATCCAGCGCGTCGGTGCGCTCACGTACTTCGGGTCCCAAACCGCTCATCTCGGCGTTGCCGCCGGCGTTGTCGGCGATGGGGCCGTACGCATCGCTGGCCAGCGTGATACCCAGCGTGGAGAGCATGCCCACGGCGGCGATGGCCACACCGTAGAGGCCATGACTCATCTGCGTCATGTCGAAGCCGGACGCGAAGAGGAAGGACAGCATGGTGCCGACGGCCACCGCCACCACCGGCGGGACACAGGAGAGCATGCCAACACCGATGCCAGCGATGACGGTGGTCGCGGCCCCGCCCTCGGCGGCGCGGGCGATGCTCCGCGTCGGCTGATAGGACGGCGAGGTAAAGTACTCCGTGGAACGGCCGATGACGATGCCCGTCAGCAGGCCCGTGACCACCGCACCCCAGATGCCCCAGATGTTGTCGATACCGAGCAGCCAGAGCACGCCGGCGGCGGCCACTACGATGAGCGCGGCACTGGCGTTGATACCGCGGGAGAGGGCGGCTAACAGCTCACGCTGATCCGCCCCCTCACGGGTCTTGACCAAGTACACCCCAACCACCGACAGCAGGATGCCGATCCCGGCGATGGCAAGCGGCGCGACCACCGCCTTGAGCTGCATGGCGGGCTCGGTGACGTAGGCCGCCGCGCCCAGGGCGCAAGCGGCGAGGATAGAGCCGCAGTAGGACTCGAATAGATCGGCGCCCATGCCAGCGACATCGCCGACGTTATCGCCTACGTTGTCGGCGATGACGGCAGGATTGCGCGGATCGTCCTCCGGAATACCGGCCTCGACCTTGCCGACGAGGTCTGCACCCACATCGGCGGCCTTGGTGTAGATGCCGCCGCCGACACGCGCAAATAGCGCTTGCAGCGAAGCGCCCATGCCGAAGGTCAGCACCGTCGTGGTCACCAGCACCAGGCGCGGACCGTCGGCGACATCCCCCGGCGTCAGCAGGTCCACCAGGACGAACCAGACCACCAAATTGGTCAGACCGAGCCCCACCACGACGAGCCCCATGACGGCACCACTGCGGAAGGCAATCCGGAGCGCCTTGCCGAGCGAGATCTGCGCCGCCGCGGTGGTCCGCGTCGATGCGCGGGTGGCGGTCTGCATGCCGAAGTAGCCGGCGAGCGCCGAGAAGAACCCACCGAAGACAAAGGTCACCGGCAGCCATGGGTTTTGGATACCCAGGCCGTAGGCGAGGACGGCGAAGATGCCGGCCACCAGGGCGAACACCACCAGCATGATCTTGTACTGCTGGCGCAGATAGGCCATGGCGCCGGTGCGCACGTGGCCACCGATGGTGCGCATGGTCTCGTTGCCTTCGTCCTCGGCCTGCATCTCCCTGTAGAAGCGCCAGGCAAAGAGCATGGCGACGATGGCGGCGAGCGGAGCGATCCAGAAAACGGGCTCAGTCATGTCATCGGTACCGCGGATGTGATCGGGCTAGGGGGCTGCATCGAAGTGGGCTGCGGAGGGCCGGCACGGGCCGTGCGCAGCCGCACCAGCGTCTCGCTCTTGGCGCCAAACGGCCTTGAGCTGCTGTTCGCCCGGCGCGCGCGCCGAGCAGCACCGGGCATCGTGCCCGATGTATCGTTGCCTAAGACCTCAGGGTGCAGACGCCGCCTCGGAACCGGCGGCTCAATCAGTCGAAGCGGGTCACCTGCGCCGAGCGCCACCAGTCGTAGTGGGTGGAGGCGAGTGCCTCCGAGCTGGGAAACGGGTAATAGGCAAATGCTTCGTGGTCGCCAACGTAGAAGCCGCGCTCGACCATGCGATAGATCACCCCCTGCTTCACCTGCTTCAGCACCAGTTTGCTGTCCTTGGTGTTGTGCTCGAAGTCGAGCAGCACGTCGCGCAGATGGCTGATGCCGGTATAGGGCAGGTCATCCGCGTTCCCGTGGGCCGGATCCGCGGACAGTTCGCCGAGCTTGAGCTCCGCGAAGGCGATGCGCGGGACGTTCACCGGATGCGACGGATGGGTGATGGCATTGCAGAAGTCATGCGGCTCCAGCCGGCTCGCCACCAGGGGCTGCACCGGGCAAAACTCTTGGTAGAGGTGCAACGGGTGCTCGCTGTCGGGCGTGTAGTCAGCACACGTCAGCTCCAGCGTGCGGCCATCGGCGGTGACCAGGTAGAGGTTCCCGAGTGCAGACACGGGCACCCGCGCGAGCACATCGTAGATGCCCAGGTACACCGAGGACTTGGGGGCGCCACTGGGCTGGGTGATGCAGCGCTCATCCGCGAGCTGGTAGGCAAAGTCACCGCCGCGGAAGGCTGAGTCCACTTCGAAGAAGATGGCCTCGCCATGGGCGTGGAGATGGCGGCCGACCGCGTAGTAAGCGCCAAAGGCACTCGGCGCCAGCTGCGAGGCGATCAACGCCTCTGGGATCAGCGACAGGTACAACCGGTAATCGCTCATCGATACCCCCGTGGATCCAAACCGGTCGGTTGCGAAGACTCATGGCTCGCGTCAGGAACCTACGCTAACGGAAAAGCTCGGGATTTGCAGCAACGGTTTTTGCTGCCCAACGCCCCGCGGCGCTGAGGCCACGCGAGCAATCAGGCTTACAGCTCAAAGGGCCCGAGCTTCTTCGCGACGGCGGCGTTCTCCAGCGTCACGTACCTCGGCAACCCGTTTGCGTAGGGCGGATAGTCCTCGCCCGAGATCAAGGGGTACAAGTACTCGCGACACTTGTCGGTGATGCCGTAGCCATCCTCGCTAATGAAATCCCGCGGCATGAACTTCTCGACATTGGCGACATCGGCCAACTGCGCCTCGCCGATCTCCCAGACGTAGGGCTCCGAGGACTTGCGCACCACCGTGGGCATGATGGCGTTGTGGCCCGCACAGGCGTACTCCACCGCCGCCTTGCCCAGCGCATAGGCCTGCTCCACGTCGGACTTGGAGGCCAGGTGCCGAGCGGCGCGCTGGAGATAGTCCGCCACGGCCCAGTGAAATTTGTACCCGAGCGCCTCCTTGACCATGTTGGCCACCACGGGCGCCGCCCCGCCGAGCTGCGCGTGGCCGAAGGCGTCACGCGTGCCCTGCTCGGCCAGGAAGCGCCCATCCGGGTAATGGCAGCCCTCGGAGACGACGACGGAGCAGTAGCCGTGGGCCTCGACCTTGGCCTGCACGGCGGCCATGAACTTGTCCTGATCGAACTCGATCTCCGGGAACAGCGTCAGCACCGGAATGCCCTGATCCGCCACCAGCGCCCCGGCGGCGGCAATCCAGCCGGCGTGACGGCCCATGACCTCCAGCACGAAGAGCTTGGTGGAGGTGGCACACATCGAGCGAACGTCGAAGCTCGCCTCGAGTGTCGAGGTGGCGATGTACTTGGCGACGCTGCCGAAGCCTGGGCAGTTGTCGGTGATGGGCAAGTCGTTGTCCACGGTCTTCGGCACATGGACGGCCTGCACCGGGAAGCCCATCTTCTCCGACAGCTGGCTGACCTTGTAGCACGTGTCGGCAGAGTCCCCGCCACCGTTGTAGAAGAAGTAGCCGATGTTGTGGGCCCTGAAGACCTCGATGAGGCGCTCGTATTCGCGCTGGTTGGCCTCCAGGCTCTTCAGCTTGTAGCGGCAGGAGCCGAAGGCGCCGGAGGGGGTGTAACGGAGCGCCGCGATGTTTTCCGCAGATTCCTGATTGGTGTCGATGAGCTCCTCGGTCAGTGCACCAATGATGCCGTTGCGCCCAGCATAGACATTGGCGATCTTATCGGTGTGCTGGCGGGCCGTCTCGATGACACCGCAGGCGGAGGCATTGATCACGGCCGTCACACCGCCGGACTGGGCATAGAAGGCATTCTTCGCAGGCATGGGCTGTCACCTCTGGTGTAGTCGATGGAAACGGTTGCCGCCGTGGGCCGAGGCCCTAGCCAGCGCCGCGGTCCCGCAGGGCACAAGCCTACAAAATCGCCGCTGCGGGCGCATCGAAATCGCGCTGATGGGCGCTTCGATCGGCTCGGTACGGGTAGCATCTGCGGCCGAGGCCGCAGCACCGGCAGCCTCCACGGGCCCGCACCGCGACGCACGGGCCAGGGGTCACGCGTATCCTTGGCCAAAACGCCAACCACCCCGCACGCGTGCAGCCGCGTCGAGCGTCGACAAGTCCTGCAGCGGCGCGCGCCCGTGGGGTCGTTTCGAGCATGCAGCGATTGGGCCGGCCGACCCGCGCAGGCCACCGGAGAGCGCAAGCAACAACCGCGATGTCAGCCAAACCCGCCAGCATCAGCGTCGTTGCCGATGATCGTGAGCCCGCGCAGGGCGTGCTCGCCGAGCTACGTCGGCTGCCACAGGTCAGCGTGCGCACCGAGCGCCTGCCGGTCGGCGACTACCGCGTCGACGACCAACTGCTGTTCGAGCGCAAGACTCTGGTGGATTTGGTCCGGTCCATCAAAGACGGGCGTCTGTTCACGCAAGCGTTGAGGCTGGTGAACGCGCCAGAGCGCGGAATCATCGTGCTCGAGGGCCGCAGCGCTGATCTAGCGAAGAGCCGAATGTCCCGCCCGGCCATCCAGGGCGCCCTGACGATGCTGGCGCTGGAGATGGGGCTACCCATCTTGCGGGCGATCGACCCCGCCGAAACCGCGGGATTGATGCTCATCGCCGCCCGCCAGCGTCGTGCCATCGCGACTGGAGCTCTGCCGCGTCACGGCCAGCGCCCGCACGGCAAACACCGGCTGCAAAACCACATCCTGCAAGGGTTACCAGGTATTGGACCCGTTCGTGCGCAGCGTCTGATCGATCACTTCGGCAGCATCGAGGCCGTGATCACGGCGCCGGCGGCCGAGCTTGCAGCCACGCCCGGCATCGGCAGCAACACCGCGGCGCTCATCCGCTGGGCCGTTGAAGAACCGGCGGCGCGCTACGCAGTGCCAGAGCCCGTGCGCCTGCGCTCGACTGATATCATTCCCGTCGCGCGCTCCGCGGCGCCCCAAATGGGACGTCCCGAAGACCGACGCCACACCCAACCGCAGGGGCTTGCGTGGCCGGTCCGCCCGCCGCAGCGAGACCTCGTCCAACCGGTATTAGGATTCGTCAGAACTCACCCATGAACCGACCTTTGCTCGTGACCGGTGCCGTGTTTGGGCTGATCGCCGTGCTCTTTGGCGCCTTTGGTGCCCATGGCCTGGCGGGGAGCGTGAGCGCGGAGCGCCTGGCGGTCTGGGAGACCGGCGCGCACTACCTCGGCTGGCATGCGAC
>CAZGCI010000034.1:0-38810 GCA_964524185.1 uncultured Thiohalocapsa sp.
TTTCCTCCAATAGCGTCTAGAAGTATATGGTAAGGCTCTGATGCGATTGCCCTGGACCGCGGCAGCATCCGCCGTTGGGCCGGGTGGAGATCTCATAACTCGCTTCTCGCGGATATCGTCCGCCTTGATCAGACCGCTGCAGGCGAAATAAGCGCAGCAGTTGCAAACGCAGCCGTTCGGCGATGGCGGCGACGGCCCCTGGTGTCAGTCCAGAGACGCGATGAAAGCGCACGGCTTGCGGGACATCGGCAGCGTCCTCGAGCGGCTCGAACACACCCTCAACGACGCAGTAGTGACCCATCCGCCGGGGCCGGATTTGGGCGCGCCCCTTAGGCTGCGCTGGACGCTGCGAGTAGCCTGCGGGTCTTCAGGGCTGAGGGCGCGCTGTTCCGCAGCCGAGCCAGAAAGCTGGCGCAAGCATTTGAATCGATTGGTGCGCGAGGGGGGACTCGAACCCCCACGGATTGCTCCACTGGAACCTAAATCCAGCGCGTCTACCAATTCCGCCACCCGCGCTCAGCCGTCTAGTCTAGCCGTTCGCTGGGCGCGGTACCATCGGCTGTGGGACGGCGTTATCCGGCGATGGCCCGCCCCGAGTCAATGCACCGGATCAGCGCATTAGGGCGCACCGTCCAGCACCTGCAGCCGCGAGCCCGGCGGCAGCTCCCGCAGCCAGATGTCGAGCCGCGCGAGGTCCGATGGCAGCTCGCTGCGCACCGCCTCGGCGCTGTCCATGTCTGGATGCAGGCTATGGACGAGCCCGTACCAGGATTGCCCGCGCCATGGGTCCACGGTGAGGTAGACCTGATCCGGCAGGGTGTGTTGGGCGATGAAGCGGTCGATGGCCGCGCGGCTCGGAAAGCCCGCGAGCTGCAGTGCGACGGTGCGGGCCTCGGTGGTGAGGCTGCGGTCTGCGCTGTCAGTGGCTGTAGGCGCAGCCGCCGCTGTGCCGGCATCGCTGGCATCTGTGCTCGCGTCCCCACGGCTGGCGCGGATCACCTCGATCTCGGACGCTAACGCCGCTAGCTTTTGCTCCAGGCGGTCCTCAGCGGCGCCCACGGCGGCTGCGACTGCCGCGCCGTCCGACGGCGGCTCGGACGCTGCGCCAGCGTCGGGGTCGCCCGCCAAGCTGGCCTGTGCGCCGGCGAGGCGTGTCAGTCTTCCCTCCAACGCCGTCAGCCGGTCGCCGATGGCTTCGATGGCGTTGGCGAGGTCGTCGACATCTTCGTCGCCCTGCGGATCGACCTCGGCGGCGGCGCCGGATGCATCCCCGGCCGCCGACTCGGCGTCCTCCCGCAGCTGGGCAAGGTGCTGCTCCGGGCCGATGCCGGCGCCGGTGGCGGTCTCGTCAGTGTCCGCTCGGCGCTCGCTCGCGGACTCCAGTGCTGCCAGGCGCGTGTCGAGGTTGCCGCGGGTCTGGAACAGCTGGCTGAAGAGCAGCAGTACCGCCGCCAGCAGGATGATCCCGATGCCCATCAACACCAACAGCGCCCGGTGGTCGCGTTGGCGCAGGGCGCGGATTTCCTCCCGGTGCGTCTCCAGGGCCTTGCGCAGCTGGATGGCCGTGCGGCGGCGGTCGTCGTCGACATCCGCGATGCGCTCTACCAGGGATTTTTCCATGTTGCGCATGTCGGCGGCGGGCTCGTCCTCACTGCCCGGATCACCGGGCGGCGGTGGCGGTCGCCGGAGTGATTCGGTTGGGTCGGGCTCGCTGGGACGCCGCGGCGACTCGCTATGTAGGAAGCCCGCGAGGTCGGGCTTGCCGCCGTCTCCGCGATCGGGTGCGTCTGGGTCCGGTGAATCGGTCATGCCTGTGTGATCCGTCGTCCTAGTGGATGAATACCTTTAAGGTTGTGCATGATCCGCGAGCGGGCTGCCGTTGCCAAGCGGTCGGGCGCGTACGCTGGGCCGGGTGCCGCACGCGAGCCTCCACCCAGTGTTGAAATGGGCGGCAAGTCGTGGCTATGTCTTTGGGGAACGATGCGTCAGACTGATGAGTGGCCGAGTGATTGGGATGAAAGCGAGGCGTTCACTGGCCAGGGCCGAGGGCTGAGGAGCAGGCTGGTACCCGCTCGCGTCAGCGGTCGCGCCTTGGCCCTCGGCCCTCGCCGTCGCACCCACGTGTCGCCTTGAACCAATCGAAGGGGCGGCCGGCACCGGTGCGGCTGGAATCAACCATTGGAGTGACAGATGCAGTTGGCTGGCAAGACGGCGCTGGTGACCGGCGCCAACTCGGGGTTGGGTCGGGCCGTGGCGACGGCGCTGGCAAAGGGCGGTGCACGGGTGTTCATGCTCTGCCGTAGCGCGGAGCGGGGTGCTGCGGCGCGCGATGCGATCATTGCGGCAGCTGGACACGATATGGTTGAGCTGGTGACCTGTGACCTTGCCTCCCAGGCAGAGATCCGTGCTGCGGCGGCCGAGGTTCACCAGCGCACCGACGCATTGCACCTGCTGGTGAACAACGCCGGCACCGCGTTCGCCGAGCGCGGGCTCACGCTGGACGGTATCGAGCGCACCCTCGCCGTCGACCATCTCGGCCCCTTCCTGCTCACCAATCTGTTGCTTGATCTGCTCAAGAACGGCGCCCTGCAGGGTGAAGGGGCGCGCATCGTCAACGTGGGCACCCGCATCGATACGTCCATGGACTTCTCGGATCTCAACTGGGAACGGCGACGCTACCGGATGATGCAGGCCTACGGCCAGGCGAAGCTCGGCAATATCCATTTCACCCGCGAGCTCGCGCGGCGGCTGGCGGGCACGGGCGTCACCGTGAACTGCGTCTTCCCCGGCGTCTTCCTATCGAACCTGGGCGGTACCGATGGTGCCCAGAACTGGGCGCTCAAGGCCTTTGCCAAGGTATTCGGCTGGGCGTTGCCCAAGCCGGAGCGTGCCGCCGAGCGGGTGCTCTACCTGCTGACGTCCGGCGACGTCGCCAACACCAGTGGCGCCTACTTTGGCGAGCGCAAGCCGATACAGGCGCCCGCACAGGCGGACGACGCGGCCGCCAATGCGGCGCTTTGGCGCATCAGCGCTGACATGGTGGGGCTCGACGACGCGATTGCTTGACGGCGCCAACCGCGCGCTGATGCAGTACGGGCTCGATGCCCCGCCGTGTCCCAGGCGGAAGCAGCGCGGCGGAAAGGGCCAAGTTCCGAGGGCCGGGGGGCCCGGGGCGCAGTGAAGCAGTAGGGCCGGTTGACGGTGCACGGCTCAGCGTGTCGTGTGCGCGCCCTCCGTTCGCTTCCGGCTGCCGTGGCGCTGGTAGATCTGCTGCGCTTCGCTGCGCGCCTCCGCGCGGGCCCGCAGCGCCCCCATGCGCTGGCGCGCACGGAAGTAGGCCTTGCCGTTATCAACGATGGGGGCGGGGTAGTCCCGGCCAATGATGCAACCCGCTGCGCGCTGCATCAGCGCCGGCATGGTCTCCGGTCGGGGCAGATGGTCATCCGGCACCAGCTCCAGCTCGGGGCACCAGCGGCGGATGAAGACGCCCTGCGGGTCGTGGTCGCGCACCTGCTTGACGGGTGAGTAGATGCGCACCGCGTTGATGCCGGTGGTGCCCGATTGCATCTGCGCCTGACTGAAATGGATACCGGGCTCAAAGTCCAGGAACAGCCGCGCGAGGTGCAGCGCGGGCTCGCGCCAATGCTGCCAGAGGTGGTAGCTCGCAAAGCTCATGAGCATGGCCCGCATGCGGAAGTTGATCCAGCCGCCGGCGGCCAGCGCACGCATGCAGGCGTCCACCATGGGATAGCCGGTCTGGCCGTGGCGCCAGGCGTCCAGCAGGGCATCGTCCGGGCGCTCGTCGCGCAGGCCGTCGCAGGCGCGGCTGAGGTTGCGAAGCTCGATGTCCGGCTGATCCTCGAGCTTCTGGATGAAGTGGCAGTGCCAGTGCAGCCGCTTGGCGAACGAATCCAGCGACCTGGCCCAATCCTTTGCGTCCCGGTCCGGCATGGCCTTGAGCTGCGCGATGCGTGCGCTGGTGGCTTGATACACCTCGCGGATGGATAGGTTGCCCCACGCCAGGTGCGGGCTCAAGCGACTGCTGCCGGACCAGGCGGTGACGGGGCTGGAGATATCCCCCTGGTAGCCGCGGGAGCGGTTGGCAAGAAAGTCCGCCAGTACGGCGCGTGCAGTGCCAACGCCCGCGGGCACGGCCTCCCGGCGCGGTGCGCCGGCGACGCCGAGCGTGGCGGCGCTGCAGATCCCTGCGCTTGACACATCCGGGACGCCCTGGATGCGCTCCGGCGCGGGCCGAATCGGCTCGGCCATGCGCCGGCGCCAACGTGCCGACCAGCCGTTGCGGTCCTTGAGGGGGCGGAAGACGCCATGATTCGGCAGCTCGAGCCACTCGATACCTTTGCTGCGCGCCCAGCGCTTGACGCGCTTGTCGCGCTCGTAGGTGATGCCGAGCCCGGTCTCCTCATGGCTCCAGAGCCGTGCGATCGGGCGTTCTGCGTGCAGCGCGTCAAACACCTCGGGCAAATTGCCGACGCGCGTCACGAGCTGTGCGCCGCGCTCGCGCAGGGCAGTGTCCAGCTCCTGCAGGGAGGCATTGATGAACGCCAAGTGCGCGGCGTGGGTGGTGGGGTGAGCCATCAGCTCGGGCTCGTAGACGTACAGGCAGAGCACGGGCCCGCGTGCGGCCGCCGCAGCCAACGGAGCGTGGTCGCGCAGGCGCAAATCGCGCTTGAGCCACACCAGCTCGAGCGGGCGTTCGGCGGGAAGGGCTGATGGGCAATCGCCGTTCGGCGGGGTCGACATGCTCAGGCTCCGGCCAGCGGCGTTGGAATTGGCGGTGACTACCGATCCAGCGGCTCAAGCCGCCCGGCAAGCCATCGAACGCCCGGTGGTGCTCCCGGTACGGGAGGCCTGTCGGCAGCCGCGCAACGGCTGCCCCGTTGGGGTCGTGCGCAACATCGGCACCGTCGCGCTCGGGATCAAGCGATCGCACCCGTTGTCCGATAGGGGTAACCTAGCCTAGCAGTGGCGCTCGGGGGGTGCGTGTCGGCGTCGCCGGTACGTTCAGCAATGCGCGCAACTGACTGTTTCGTCCGCCAGGGTGGCGGGGAGTAACCATGCAAAAACACGACAACTTCAGCCTTTGGGTCGCCAGCATCGAGCGCGGCGATTGCGGCTTCACTTATCTGCGTCTCTATGGCGATGCGCCGTCCTGGGTCCGCAACGAGGCCATCAACCGCTTTGGTAAAGGCACGGTCTTTCTGCCGCCGCGGCAGAACCGGCCGCGGGCGTTGGCCGCATGACGCTCCGCCCCCCGTCCACGGCAGCGCGAAGATCGCCTCACCGCTGCTTAGTCCAGCCCCTCAGCGCTGATGCGCTCCGCCGGTATGCCGGCATCGGCAAGGCCGGCGGCGAGCTGTTTGACCGGGGTGGTGGGGCCGGCGACGTAGTAGCGCAGGCCTTCGGGCATCGGCAAGTCTGAGCGCAGCATCGCCAGCAGGTCCTCAGTCTTCGCGTTCACAAGCGGCGTGAAGGCAAAATTGTCCAGCGTCTCCTTTAACGCCCGGCACCAGCGTTGGTGGTAGTGCCCATCCGGGCGGCTCACCGTCCAGTACAGATGGAAGGCCTCGATCTGATCGATCGAGATGGCGTGCTCGATGAGGCTCTTGATGGGCGCAATGCCGTCGCCGATGGCGATGAACACCGCGGGCTCGATGGCTTCTTCGTGCAGCACGAAGGTGCCCGTTGGGCCTTGGACGCGGATCATCTGCCGCGTTGGCCGATCGTCGAAGACATAGGCCCCGAAATCGTCCGCATCCCGGCGCACCGAAAATTGCAGATTGCGCCCGTTGCAGGGGCACGATGCGATGGGCAGCTCCCGTTCGGCGCCGTTTTCCAACGTCAATTGCGCGCGCTGCCCGGCCATGAAGCGCAGGGTCTGCGTCCGCGGTGTCTGCACGTGCAGCAGCAGCAGATCGTCGCCCGCCGGCTCCAGCTTGCGGATCTGGGCCCGGATATCCTGCCGCGGAAGATCGGCAGTGGTGCGGGCCTCAGCGGCCTCCAGCACCACGTCGGTGACGGCCGTGTTGCAGCAGGTGAGCATGTAGCCCATCCGCTTCTCACGCTCGGACAGCACGTAATCGTGGGGGGCAATGCGGGTCACCTCGCCGGAGATCACCCGCGCCTTGCACTCGCCGCAGTTGCCGCTGGCGCAGCCGTAGCCGAGGCGCAGACCGGCGCGAACGGCGGCCTCCAGGATGGATTCGGTGCCGTCCACAAAAAACTCGTGGCCGCTCGGGATGATCTTGATGCTGGCGGACATGAGACGTAGGAAGGCGTCTTTGGCAAACAGCTTGGCGCGGCCATCGTCCGGCAGCGCGGTGTCGATCTCGGCGCGGCGCTGATCGAGCCAAGCACGCAGCGCGTCGGGCTCGGCGGCGCTAGCCGCGAGCCGCTCTCGCAGCTCCTCGAGGAGCGTCCCCAAGGCATCCGCCTGCGCTGCCTTTTGGGCCAAAGCCTCGCCCAGGGAGCGGATGCGCGCCACCAGGACCTCCGGGCTCGGCAGCGCCGTGTCGGCGTCGTGGCTGCGCGGCAAGGCGTCGGCCTTGATCTGCTCCACCTGCTCCAACTTGCCCGTCTTCTCGAGGGTCACGCTGGGGTAGGCCCGCAGCAGGTCGGCAATGGCGATCTCGCCCTCGAAGGTGGTCAGCTCACCGCTGCGGATACGCCGCTGCAGCTCGGCACGGGTCACACCAGCGAGGCGCGCGGCGCGGGACAAGGACACGAGCTCGGGCATGATGGGGTTGTGATGGCCGCGGGAAAAGACGTCGGCGTGCAGTCTAACCGCTTGCAGGGCGGTGCAGCCATCAACAGCCATCTGAGGATGGTCAAGGGGCCGCGAGGAAGGGTCAGCGATCCTAGAGTGCTTGACCGCGCCAGATGTTTCCACATGCGCCAAATGTCCCACGCGGCGTCGTGTGCCAGGCGCCGACAGGGGGAAAGGGCCGAGGCGCAACGGCCCAGGTAAGGACTGTGCGTCCGCGCCTCGGCCCTCGGCCCTCGGCCCTTGGCCCTGGGCCCTTGGCCAGCGAACGACCCGCCGGCGTGCCGGCGTCCCAGTCCCTCGTCGGCCTAAGGCATCGCCTCGCTCGCTCGTACCGGCGCACGCAGGCCTTGGTCTCAGGGCCCGTGGACCTCCGCGGCAGCGCCCGTCGTGTCGCGATCCGTCGCAAGGTGCGCGGCGAGTATCCGCTCCAGGCATTTGACCGTTTTTACGGCCTTCTCGTCCGTCTGGATGATTTCCAGCGGGTAGCCGTAGAGCTTGAGGCTGGTACCGGGCTGAGGAATGGTTTCCAGGTAGTCGATGATGAGCCCGTTCAGGGTTTTGGGTCCACGCTTGGGTAGGCTCCAGCGCATGGCGCGATTCAGCTCCCGGACGTTGATGCTGCAGTCGATGAGCAGGCTGCCGTCGTCGGCGCGGTGGATCTCCGGACATGCGTCCGCGGGGTCCGTGGTGAACTCGCCGACGATCTCCTCCAGCAAGTCGGCCAAGGTCACGAGCCCCTGGAAATCGCCATATTCGTCCACCACCAGCGCCACCCGCCGTTTGGCCCGTTGAAAGGCAATGAGCTGCTGGTAGAGCCGCGTGCCCTCGGGCACAAAATAGGGCGGTCTGGCAATGCTGCGCAGGCGCTCGCGGATGTCCTCGCCGGCGTCAAGCAGGCCGATGGCGTTGCGGGTGTGGAAGATGCCGATGACGTTGTCGATGCCGCCGTCGAAGAGCGGCAGCCGCGTGTAACTGGCGCGCTTGATGGCAGCAACGATCTCGTCTGGCGGGTCCTGTAGGTCGATGCCCTCCACTTCGTTGCGGGGGATCATGATGTCCTCCACCACCGCGTGCTCGAGGTCTAGGATCGCGAGCAGCATGTCCCGGGAGCCCTCTGGAATCATGGCGCCGGCCTCGATGACCACGGTGCGCAGCTCCTCGCGGCTCAGCGCCGAGCCCTCCTGCGCGCTCGGGTGCACGCCAAGCAACCGCAGCAGGTTGTTGCTGATGAGGTTCACCGACCACACCACCGGCTGCATCACCTTGAGCAGCGGCGTGTAGACATAGGCTGCCGGATAGGCGAGCGCCTCGGGGTGCAGCGCGGCCAAGGTCTTCGGTGTCACCTCCGCGAAGATCAGGATCACCAGTGTCAGCAGGCCAGCGGCGATGGCGATGGCGCCCTCGCCGCCGAGCTTGATCGCGATCACCGTCGCCAGCGACGACGCCATGATGTTGACGAAGTTATTGCCGAGCAGGATCAGTCCGATGAGTCGGTCCGGGCGGTCGAGCAGCGCGCGGGCGAGCCTCGCCCCGCGGTGTCCGTGCTCGGCGCGATGGCGCAGCCGATAGCGGTTCAGCGTCATCAGTGCCGTCTCGGAGCCCGAGAAGAAGCCAGACAACACCAAGAGCAGGAGCAGGGCGAGGAGCTCTGGGAGGGGCAGTTGGTCCACGGCCGGGCCTAGGGGGTTTTCTCAGCTATTGGTGAGGGATGTTGGGGCCGGCGCGGCCGCCGCAGCGCGGCACGGGCAGCACACGCCCTGCGCCGAGACTGCCCCGGCTCGGCTATTCGCCGAAGGACTCGGTGCCGTAGCGCCAGACTCGGAGGCTGTCGCTCCAATGATCCGGCGGCAGGCCGGCCTTTTCCTTGAGGCGGCGCAGAAAGTCCCGCGGCGCCGGCAACTGCTCCCACACCGACGGCAGGAAGGTGCCCCGGCGCCCGGCGTCCGCCAGAATAAGGCCGTCGTTGCCCGGCATCAGCTGCGCCAGCAGCGCGGCCTCATCGTCAAAGGTCAGCGCGGTCGCTGGTGTGAGCACAGAGATCTTGATGCGCAGCGGCTCCAGCTCGGTCGCAGTCAGCCGAGGGAAGCGCGGATCGTGGAAGGCCGCCGCGAAGGCGTTGTCGGAGACATCCAGGGCCAGGGGTTGCATGGCTTCCAGGTGACCAACGCAGCCCCGGAGCCGACGCTCCACCTCCAGGGTGACGAAGGCCGCACGGGCCACCTGCAAGGCCGGCGTTTCTGCGCGCGGATCCAAAAGCGGCGGCCGGCCGGTGCCGAGCCCATGGCGGATGGCGCTGCGGGCGAGGGTCAGGAGCCGGCCGCGGTGGACGTCGTCCAGCAGTGGCCCTGGCGCCGGCGGTAACATGTCGGCCGGTGCGGCCAGCGTCGGCCGCGGAGTGTCATCATCTGAAGGCATAGGCGCCATAACCTACCACGCGGTCGCGCGGCCCGGCGGTGTCACCGGAGTTGCGCAAGTCTAGCAGGGCGGCGTGCAGGCCATGCCGGCGGGCCGCCGTCAACAGACCAGCGATGGGGTGCCGGCCGCAGGCCTGGCGGGTGGAGATGGCCTCTGGGCGCAGACCACTGATGGCCTCCGACGTGCGCGCATCGATGGCCCGTGCGCTGTCGTAGTCCAGGTAATGACTGAGGTCTGAGCTGATGACGATGAGCGTCTCCGGGCCGCCCCACAGCCGCTCCAGCACATCCGCGACGGCGTCGGCACTGGCATCTCCCACCAGCAGCGGCACGATGCTGAAGTCGGTGAGGGCGGCTTGCAGGAACGGCAGCTGCACCTCCAGGCAGTGCTCGCCATCGAAGGCCATGTCCAGCTCATGCACCTGCGGCAGATCCGCGACGGCGGCAAGCGCCGCGCGGTCCACCGGAACGGTTCCGAGCGGCGTCGCAAACTGCTCGGCGGCGGGGACGGCAAGGCCGTGCAAGGGTACGCGGTGGGCCGGACCCAACAGCAGAACCCGGCGGATGCGCTCGGGCTGGCTCAGCTGCGCGTAAGCGCTGGCGGCGATGGCGCCGGAGTAGACGTAACCGGCGTGCGGTGCAATGAGGGCTTTGGGCGGTGGCGCCGGCGCTGGAACGCTGGCTTGGGGGTGGAGGCGCGCGCTATGGAGCAGGGCCGTCACGTCGGTGTGCAGCTCGCCCGCATTGCCCGGATAGAACAGGCCCGCTACCGCGGGCTGGCGAATGTTCGACATGGCTCGATGTCCACTGCGAATCGGGTTGACTGGGACCATACTTAGGGTCAGCGGGGCACTGCCTCAGACCGACGAGTGACCGCAGTGTCGAGACGCCTGCAAGCAGTCCAGGTCGGCCAATGCGAGCATCCGGACGCTCAGGTGTTTGGGCAACGGTACAGGATGCCCCGCTCGACTCAAGTCTAGCGTGCGTGCAGATGCCTGCAGCGTTGCGCGCTGCTGCATTCGGAGACGATCCATGAACGCAACCGCAGCCCATCCCACCCTCTTCTGGCATCGGCTCGATGACGGTCGTGTGCAATGCGACGTCTGTCCCCGCGCCTGCGCGCTGCGGGAGGGTCAGCGTGGCTTGTGCTTTGTGCGCGGTTGTGAGGGCGGTGCCGTCGTGCTGCACACGTACGGGCGTTCGAGCGGGTTCTGCATCGACCCCATCGAGAAGAAACCCCTGCATCACTTCCTGCCCGGTACGCCGGTGCTGTCCTTCGGCACCGCCGGTTGTAACCTCACCTGCCGCTTCTGTCAGAACTGGGACATGTCCAAGTCGCGGGAAATGGATACCTTGGCGGCGGACGCCTCGCCCCGGGGCATCGCCCAGGCCGCAGCCGCCCATGGCTGTCGCAGTGTGGCCTATACGTATAACGACCCGGTGATCTTTCTGGAATATGCCTGCGACACCGCGGAGGCCTGCCGCGCGAGGGGCATTCGCAACGTGGCGGTGACCGCGGGCTACATCTCACCGGGGGCGCGGGAGCGGTTTTTCGCCTGCATGGATGCAGCGAACATCGACCTGAAGGCCTTCACCGATGCCTTCTACAAGTCGCTCTGCAGCGCACGCTTGGCGCCGGTGCTGGAGACCATCGAGTACGTCCACCACGAGACCGATGTCTGGCTGGAACTCACCACGCTCATCATCCCCGGTCACAACGACAGCGACAGCGAGATTGCGCGTATGGCCACCTGGGTGGTGGAGCACCTGGGGGCCGATGTGCCCATGCATTTCAGTGCCTTCCATCCCGACTATCGCATGCGCAATGTGCCCCAGACGCCGGCGGCGACCCTGACCCGCGCCCGCCGTGTGGCCATGGATCAGGGCGTACGCTATGCCTACACCGGTAATGTCTCGGATGGGGCCGGTGGCAGCACCTACTGCCATGCTTGCGGCGAGCTGCTCATCGAGCGGGACTGGTATCGCCTCGGCCATTGGGGCCTCACCGCTGACGGCCGCTGCGCCCACTGCGGCACCGCCTGTGCCGGTGTGTTCGAGGCTGAGCCTGGCCACTGGGGGGCGCGGCGCAGGCCGTTGGCGCCATCCGCGCTGGCCGACGGGGTTTGACCGGCTGCCTGGGTCAACGCCCCCGGAGTCAGAAGCGTTTGCCCGGCGGCGGTCCGGACCGGATAATCCGCGGCTTTTTTGCGGGAGCAGCGGATGTTCAAGAACGCCCGGGCCTATCGGCTCAACACCTCCTTCGAGTTCGATGCGCTCGGTCTCCATGAGCGCCTGGCGGAGCGGGCCTTCCGCGGCTGCGGTCCCCTGGAGGCCGTCACCATGGGCTGGAGCGCGCCACTTGGGCCACGGGCCGAGATGCTAGCCCATGCCGTGAACGGCTGTCTGCTGGTGGCGGCGCGCCGCCAGGAGCGTTTGTTGCCCGCGTCTGTCGTCAGCGAGGCCGTCGCCGAGCGGGTTGCGGAGCTGGAGCAGGCCGAGGGCCGCGACGTCTCCCGGCGGGAGCGCACCCAGCTGCGCGATGCCCTATTGGCCGAGATGTTGCCGCAGGCCTTTACGCGCTCGCGGCTGGTGCCGGCACTGATCGACCCGGCGGTCGGCCGGGTGGTGGTGGACGCCGCCAGCGACAAGCTGGCCGAGGACGTGCTGTCACTGCTGCGCGAGACGCTAGGCTCGTTGCCGGTGACGCCGCTCGTCGCCACCGCAGCGGCTGAGCGCCTGACCGGGTGGGTCCGCACCGGTGCACCGCCGCAGGGGTTGGCGCTGGATGATCAATGCGAGCTGCGAGACCCCGCGGACAAGGGCACGGTGGTGCGCTGCCGCGGGGTGGACCTCGGCTCCGCGGAAGTGCTTGCCCACATCGACGGCGGCATGCAGGTGGCTGCCCTGGGCCTCACCTGGCAGGACGGGGTCTCGCTCGTGCTCGGGGATGATCTGGCGCTGAAACGGCTGCGCTTCGCCGACGAGTTGCTGGAGGCCGCCATGGACGGTGCCGAGGACGAGGACCCGGCGCTGCGCTTTGAGGCCGAGATGATGCTGATGAGCGATCAGCTGCGCGGGCTGTTGACGGCGCTGGAAGCGGCGCTGGTGGACGCGGGGACGAGCGCCGATGCCCAGACCCCCGTGCCGGCGACAACCGACGCGGCGGCTGAGCAGGCGCCACCTTGGTAGGGTTCAGGCCATGCCCTGAGTCATGTGCTCGGTCTGGGCGTTCGCGGCCGAGACGGGGCCCGTCTCGCCCTTAAGAACTGCTCACTCATAAGCGAACGACATCGGGTGTTCCGCCTGTTTTTGACGCGTTACTTAACCTCGTAATAGTCCCGATACCAATCCACGAAGCGTGACACGCCGTCCTCGACGCTGGTGCTCGGCTTGTAGTCCAGCTGCTGCACCAGGTCGGTCACATCGGCGTAGGTATCCGGCACATCCCCGGGCTGAAGGGGCAGGAGCTCCTGCTCCGCCGTGCGGTCCAAGCAGCGTTCCAGCACCTCGATGTAGTGCAGCAGCTCCACGGGCTGGTTGTTGCCGATGTTGTAGAGCCGATAGGGCGCGGTGCTGCTGGCGGCATCCGGGGCGTCGCCGCGCCACGCGGGATTCGGCGCCGGGGCACGGTCCAAGACCCGGATGACCCCCTCGACGATGTCGTCGATGTAGGTGAAGTCGCGCCGGTGCCGACCGTAATTGAAGACCTGGATGGGCTCGCCGGCGAGGATCGCGCGGGTGAACTTGAACAGCGCCATATCCGGTCGCCCCCAGGGACCGTAGACGGTGAAGAAGCGCAAGCCGGTCGTCGGCAGCCGGTAGAGGTGGCTGTAGGTGTGCGCCATCAGCTCGTTGGCCTTCTTGCTGGCGGCGTAGAGGCTGAGGGGATGGTCCACGTTGTCGTGCACCGAGAAGGGCATGCGCGTATTGGCACCGTAGACCGAGCTGCTTGAGGCATAGACCAGGTGCTCCACGCCCTGGTGCCGGCACCCCTCCAGGATATGCGCAAAGCCCACCAGATTGGCGTCCACGTAGGCGAGCGGCTGCTCGATGGAGTAACGCACGCCGGCCTGGGCGGCCAGGTTCACGACTCGATGCGGGCGGTGTTGGGCGAACGCCGCGGCGATGCCTTCGCGGTCCTCTAGGCTGAGACGCAGGTCCGTGAAACCGGCGTGGGACTGCAGGCGCGCGAGACGGGCTTCCTTCAGGCCCACGTCGTAGTAGTCGTTCAGATTGTCGATGCCGACCACGCGGTCACCGCGCTCCAGTAACCGCAGCGCGAGGGCGGAGCCGATGAACCCGGCGCTGCCGGTGACGAGCACGTTCATGATGCTGAGTTGTGGCTGACTCGTTGTGCGGGTGGCCCGCCTCGGTTGAGTGGTCGTGCGTGCGGATGAGCGGCAGCGCGCTGCCCCGTGCAGTGACCAATAACAGCGCGCCCGCGCCTGGTGCTGGACGATGCGGCGCTGATGCTATCACGGCGAGTACGTGGGCCATGAGGCCAGCCCAACCGGTCGGCCCAATCAGTCAGTCCAGCACGTCGGTGCCTCAGGCCGACGGGCGCCCGCGTCGCCGGCGCGATACCGGTTGGTGATCAGCTCAGCCGGCGGCCAGTGCACGCAAGGCGAGTCGAGCGACGCCCACCGCCGCCTCCTGCTCCGCCGCGGGCGAGACCTCCACGCCGAGCAGGCGCTGCCGCATGGCGCTCCAGGCGACATTGCCAGCACCGCCGCCGATGCTGATGACCCGGCGCACGGGTGGTGCGCCCAGACGTGTCAGCAGTCGGTAGCCGTCGCGTTCGATGCGGGCGATGCCCTCCAGTAGACCCTGCAGGAAGCGCACATCGTCCGCTGGTCGCGGCGTGAGCCGGGGCTCAAGGGCTGGGTTATCTACCGGAAAGCGCTCGCCCGGGCGGGGCAGGGGGTAGTAGTCGAGTCCACTCGGGTGGTCGGGGTCGATGCACTCGCTGAGCCGCGCCAGGGCCGCGTCGTGGAAGTAGGCCCGGAGCACGGCGCCGCCGCTGTTCGAGGCGCCGCCGACCAGCCAGCGGTCGTCGAGCCGATGGCTGTAGACGCCATAGTCGGGCGCGGTTATCGGCCGATCCGCGAGAATCTTCAGCACCAGGGTGCTGCCGAGACTGGTCACCGCATCACCGAGTTCCGCGGCGCCGGTTGCCAGCACGGCCGCCGTGCTGTCCGTGGTGCCGGCGCAGATACAGGTGTGTGCCGGCAGCCCGGTGACCGCGGCCGCGTCGCTGGTGATGATCCCGAGCCGGCTGCCCGGCGCATGCACAAGGGGTAACGCCGGCGTCGGCAGCGGCAGGTGCCCGAGCCAGTCTGGCCAGCGCTCGGTGACGGGGTCGAAGCCGAGCTTCAGGGCGTTGTTCCAATCGCTGTCGCCGAAGCGCCCGCGCAGCCTGCCCGCCAACCAGTCCGCCTGATGCAAGATGTGCAGTCCGGCGGGCTCGACCTCGGCGGCCGTCAGCAGGTGTAGGGCCTTCGCCAAGCTGGCGCCCGTGCCGCGCGCAGCCGAGGCGGCGGGAGCTACAGCCGCGACGGTTTCTGCAGCACCGACGGCACTGCGGTCGTTGTACATCATTGCCGGGGCCAGGGGACGCCCGCCGGCGTCAGCAAGCAGCACGGTGGCGGAGGTGGCATCGAGGCAGAGGGCGCAGGGCCCGGGGCCGAGGTCGACGGCCGCTGTCAGCCGCCGCAGCACCTGCACCACGGCCTGCCACCAGAGCTCCGGGTCCTGGCGTGCGCCGCCGTCGGCGCTCTCCAGCGGCGCAGGCAGCGCGCCGCTGGCGGAGCCGAGCGTGGCGCCTGCGGCATCCAGCGCAACCGCCCGCACCCCGCTGGTGCCGACATCCACGCCGATACCAACGGCGCCAGCGGCGACGGGCGTCACGGCAACTGCACCGGTGCCGGTGCCTGCCAGCCCGGTGCGCGATGCTCAGCGACTACCTGGGTGTAAATGCCGCCGCGGACGTTGAAGTCGGCCGTCAGGCGCATAAACCGCGGCTGGGTGGCCGCCACCAAGTCGCCCAGGATGCGGTTGGTCATGGCCTCGTGGAAGCCGCCTTCTTCGCGGAACGACCAGACATAGAGCTTCAGGCTCTTCAGCTCTACGCACTGGGCCTCGGGGATGTACTCGATGGTGAGCTCAGCGAAGTCCGGCTGGCCGGTCTTCGGACACAGGCAGGTGAACTCCGGCACGCGAATACGGATGACGTAGTCGCGGTCGGGCTCGGGGTTGTGGAAGGTTTCCAGGGTCTTGCTGGGTTGGGTTGTCATCTTAATGGAAGGCAATGGAGTGTTCTGTTTGGGTTGGTGCGCGGCGTGATGCCTCGGCGTATCCCCGGCGAGTGAAGGCCTCAGAGCCCGCGGCGACCGGGGTGATCGAAGCACTAGCGGGTCGTCAACCGGCGCGGGCCGAGGGCCGAGGGCCTAAGGCCACGGCGTGAACGCCTGCGCCCGCCTCAGCGGCGTCGCCCGCAGTCTAGCAACCCCCTGCGCGTCAGTCGGAGGACGCTTGTGGGGGGCAATCCGGTTCAGTATCTTTCCGCGATGCGGTTGGAAAAAATCAAGCTGACGGGGTTCAAGTCCTTCGTCGACGCCACGACGGTGCCGTTTCCGAGCAACCTCGTCGGCGTCGTTGGCCCCAATGGCTGTGGCAAGTCCAACGTCATCGATGCCGTGCGCTGGGTCATGGGCGAGAGTTCGGCGAAGATGCTCCGTGGCGAGTCCATGGCGGATGTCATCTTCAATGGCAGCACGGGCCGCAAGCCCGTCGGTCTGGCCGGTATCGAGCTCACGTTCGATAACAGCGCCGGGCGCGCCGGCGGTGAGTTCGCGCGCTTCAACCAAATCGCCGTCAAGCGTCAGGTCTCCCGCGACGGCCAGTCCGCCTATTTCCTCAACGGCGCGCGTTGTCGCCGCCGGGACATCCAGGACCTCTTCCTCGGCACAGGCCTTGGTCCGCGCAGTTACGCCATCATCGAGCAGGGCATGATCTCGCGCTTCATCGAGGCCAAGCCCGATGAGCTGCGCCTGTTCATCGAAGAGGCCGCGGGCATCTCCAGGTACAAGGAGCGCCGGCGCGAGACCGAGACTCGCATCCGCCACACCCGCGAGAATCTGGACCGCTTGAACGACCTGCGCGACGAGGTGGCCAAGCAGCTCAGGCATCTGGAGCGTCAGGCCGAGACCGCCGAGCAATACCGCCGGCTGAAGGCCGACGAGCGCCGCCTCGAAGACGAGCTGACGGCGCTGCGTTGGCGTGATCTGGACCAGGAGCTCAGCGCGCGCGAGCGTGCCATCGGCGAGCTGGAGGTGGACCTGGAGCGCCGCCGCGCCGAACAGCGTCGGCTGGAGGCGCAAATCGAAGCAGATCGCGATGCCCATGCCGAGGCATCCGACGCCTTCAACGGCGTGCAGGGCCGCTACTACGCGGTGGGCGCTGAGATCGCGCGGCTGGAGCAGGCCATTCGCTTCGCCGACGAAAACCGCACCCGACAGGAGGCCGAGCTCAAGCGCTTAGGCGACGAGCTCGCCGCCGCAGAGGGGCACCGCGAGCGCGACACGGCGCGGATTGGCGAGCTGTCCGCCGCGCTCGCGCATGATGAGCCCCGGCTCGGCGACGTCGGCGAGCGCCTGGCTGCCTCCGGCGATGAGCTGGCCGCCGCCGAGGCGCAGCTCGACGCCTGGCAAAGCGCCTGGGATGCCCTGCGGGAAGGCCCGGGCGGGCCCACGGAGCGCGCCCAAACCGAGCGCGGGCGCATCAATGACCTCGAGCAGCGCATCACCCGGGCCGACCAGCGCGCCGCCCGCATCGTGGACGACCGCGCCAAGCTGGACACCGCGGAGCTGGCGGCGAAGCTCGAGCAGCTTGAAGCGCGTTCCGACGGGCTCGACGAGCAGATCGCTGCCGCCGCCGATCACCAGGCGCGCACCACGGAGGCCCTGCGCCGATTAGAAGAAGAGCGCAGCGCCGCTGCCAGCCGTCTGGATGCGGCCCGCACGGAGCTGCAGACCTGCCGCGGCCGCCAGGCATCGCTGGAGGCGCTGCAGGACGCCGCCCTGGAGCAGGGCGATGATACGGTCGGTGCTTGGATCGACGCCCAGGGTCTCGCCGACGTGCCCCGGCTAGTGGACGGCATCGAGGTGGACGCCGGCTGGGAGCCTGCCGTGGAGGCCGTCCTGGATGACATGTTGGCGGCACTGTGTGTCGCCGACCTCGACGCCCACGGGCCGGAGCTCGATTGCGGCCCCCTTGGCTTGCTCGGCCCCGGCCTGCGCAGCGACCCGGACCCGCCAACGCCGGCGCCCGACAGCCTCGCCGCACGGGTGCGCTGTCCCTGGCCCTTGCAGGGGCTGCTCTACGGTATCCGCACCACCAATACGCTGCCGGAGGCCCTATCCCGGCGCGGTGAGCTCGGTTTCGGCGAGCGTATCGTCACCCGCGATGGCGCCCAGGTGGGCCGCGACTGGCTGCGCCGTCCCGGCGCCGGTCCCAAGGTGGCTGGCAGTCTGGAGCGTGCCGAGACCCTGCGCGCGCTGCAGGCCGAGGCCGACGACCTGGACGCAGTCATCGCCGAGCTGGTGGAGCAGCACGATGCGCTGGCGGAGCGGCGCCAGAGCCTGGAGCAGGCTCGGGATGACGCGTTGGATACAGTGAGTCGACTGAGCCGGGAACGGGCGGCGCTGGATGCCGAGTACGGTGCCGGCCGCTCGCGCCTGGAGCACCTGCTGGAGCGCCGCGCCACGCTGGACGAAGAGGCCCAAGAGCTCCAGGACTGGCGCGCGCAGGCGCAAGAGGACATGGAGGCCGCACGCGAGCGCCTGCATCAGGCCCTCGAAGAAACCGAGCAGCTCGGTGCCCAGCGTGAGGCGTTGGAGAGCCAACGAGACGTGTTACGCGCGCGCGTCATCGAGGCGCGCGCTGCCGAGGCCAGCCTGCGGGACGAGCGCCAACGCCTCGAGGTGGCCGTCCAGACCCGGCGGGCGTCACTGGAGGCCGTTGAGGCGCAGCTGGCGCGGGCGGGTGAACAGCTGGCGACACTGGCCGAGCGCCGCGAGGCCTTGTTGGCGGCCCTCACCGAAGCCGTTGAGCCCATTGCCGAGCAGCGCGAGCAACTGGAAGCGCAGCTCGAGCAGCGCATGAGCGTGGAGGCAGAGCTCGGCGAGGCCCGCGCGCGCATGGAGGCGCTGGACCACTCCGTGCGCGAGGCGGAGCAGCGCCGCCACGACCTGGAGCAGGCCGTCGCAGCGGTGCAGCAGGACCTCGACGCCAAGCGCCTGGAGCGCCAGGAGCGTCTGGTGCGCCGGCGCACCCTGGAGGAACAGCTCGCCGAGCGCGGCGGGGTCATGGCCCAAGTCGTCGACGCGCTGGCGCCCGAGGCCACTAGCGCCGGGCAAGAGGCCGAGCTCGGTCGGGTGCAAAGCCGCATCGAGCGCCTCGGCAACATCAACCTCGCTGCCATTGACGAGTTCCGTGAGCAGTCCGAGCGCATGCGTTACCTGGATGAGCAGCACGCGGACATCAGTGCATCGCTCGAGACCCTGGAAACAGCCATTCGCAAGATCGATCGTGAGACCCGAGCGCGCTTTCAGGACACCTTCGACCGCATCAACCAAGGGCTCCAGCAGCTCTTCCCGCGGGTGTTCGGCGGCGGGCATGCCTATTTGGAGCTCACCGGCGAGGATCTGCTGGATACGGGTGTGACCATCATGGCGCGGCCGCCGGGTAAGCGGAACAGCAGCATCCATCTGCTCTCCGGCGGCGAGAAGGCGCTGACGGCAGTGGCCCTGGTGTTTGCCATCTTTCAGCTCAATCCAGCGCCCTTCTGCATGCTGGACGAGGTGGATGCACCGCTGGACGATGCCAACGTTGGGCGGTTCTGTGAGCTGGTGCGATCCCTGTCTGACCAGGTGCAGTTCATCTTCATCACCCACAACAAGGTCACCATGGAGATCGCTGATCACCTCATCGGTGTCACCATGCACGAGCCTGGGGTCTCGCGTCTGGTGTCCGTGGACGTGGACGAGGCCGCAAAGCTCGCCGCCGTGTCCTAAGGCGATTTCTGTCAACTTTCATACCATCTGGACGCGCCGGGCGGTGTCGCCAGCAGCCGAAAGTGCAGGCGGCGTGCCCCGAGCCAACGGGCAGCAAAACCCGACCGACACCGGACACGCTGATATACTGCCACCGCGAAGCCGCGCATCCAACATAAGCGAATATAAGGGGGCGAGCACCGAATGGACGCCGCAACATTGCGCCTAATCCTGGTCGTCGTCGGGGCTGTGTTCCTGATCGGGCTGTACCTATGGGAGAGACAACGCGCCGACGCCGCGGAGGGCGGCGCCGGGCGTCCGGTCCGGCGCGCCAAGTCCGCCCCGAAGCGCCGTTCTCGCAGCACGGTTGCGGAGCGCCAGCGCCACGAGCCTGAGTTGGGCGGTCTGGATGACAACCTCCAGAGCGGTGCGGGCGATGGGTTTGGCGGCGACTTCGACGATGACTTGGATGAGGATGCCTACGCGGACAGCTACGCGCCGGCGTTAGGGTCAGGTACGGCGGTCGATGATGCGCCGCGCACATCGGGCGCAGCCGCCGCGCCCGAGTCCGCGCAGTCCCCCAGCGGGCAGCTCCTGATCCAGCTCTACATCACCAGTCACGGGGATGCCTTCAGTGGCGAAGAGATCTTGAGCGCCGCCGAGCGCTTCAAACTGCGCCCCGGGGATATGGACATCTTCCACCGCACCCGGGGCGATGCCGCCGATGGGGAGCCCCTCTTCAGCATGGCCAATCTGGTGAAGCCCGGGACGTTCCCGTTCGATGACATGACGGAGTTCGCGAGCCCAGGGCTCGCCGTCTTCGCCCAGTTCCGCGGGGAGCCGAGCGATCTCATGGTCTTCGACGAGATGCTCGACGCCGCCCGCGTCATTGCAGAGCTGCTCGGCGGCGATATTCGCGGCCCCAAGCGCGAGCCGCTGCGCGACGCCGATGCTAGGGAGCTGCGGGCGCAGGTGCGCGCTCTGCTGCACGGCAGCGACGAGGGCGACGACGCGCGGTGAGTGCGCCCGCCGACCTGGAGCAGCGGGCCGACGCGCTGCGTACCCAGCTGCATCACCACAACTACCGCTACCACGTCCTCGACGACCCGGAGATCACGGACGCCGCGTATGACCGGCTGTTCTGCGAGCTCCAGGCCCTGGAGGCCGCGCACCCCGAGCTGCGCACCCCGGACTCCCCCACGCAGCGTGTCGGTGCCGAGCCGGGTGAGCGCTTCGCCGAGGCACGCCACCGGGTGCCCATGCTCTCGTTGGGTAACGCCCGCACCGATGCCGACATCCGGGACTTCGACCGGCGTATCCGTAAGGACTTGGGCGTGGAGGAGGTGGCTTATGTCGCGGAGCCCAAGCTCGACGGCCTGGCCATCAGTCTGCTCTACGAGGACGGTGTGCTGACCCGCGCCGCGACCCGCGGTGACGGCTCTGTCGGCGAGGACGTCACGGCGCAGGTGCGCACCATCGGTGCCGTCCCCCTGCGGCTGCAGGGCTCAGGCTGGCCGCGGCTGCTGGAGGTACGCGGCGAGGTCTACCTGCCCCTTGCGGCCTTCGAGCGGCTCAAGCAACAGGCGCTCGAGGCCGGCCAGACGCCCTTCAAAAACCCCCGCAATGCCGCCGCCGGCAGCCTGCGTCAGCTCGATCCGGCCGTGACCGCCAAGCGGCCGCTGACCATGTTCTGCTACGGCTTCGGCGCCGTCGAAGACGGTGATCTGGGGCCGACCCAAAGCGGCGCCCTCGCGGCCTTTCGCGCATGGGGGCTCAGGGTGTCGCCGGAGTCGCGCGTTGTCACCGGCGCCGAGGGCTGCATCGACTACCACCGCGCCGTCGGTGCGCGTCGTGACGCGCTCGACTACGAGATCGACGGCGTCGTCTTCAAGGTGGACGCCATCGCGGCACAGCGGGCGCTCGGTTTTCGCGCCCGTGATCCGGTTTGGGCCATTGCCTACAAGTATCCGGCGCGAGAAGAGCAAACCGTCGTGCGCGCCGTCGAGTTCCAAGTGGGGCGCACCGGCGCCGTGACGCCGGTGGCGCGCCTGGAGCCCGTGGACGTGGCGGGTGTCACCGTCTCCAATGCCACCCTGCACAACATCGACGAGGTGCATCGCAAGGACATCCGCGCCGGCGATACCGTCATCGTTCGCCGAGCCGGCGACGTGATTCCGGAAGTCGTCGGTGTGGTGGCATCGCTGCGCCCGGATGGAGCCGAGCCGGTGCAATTGCCCGCGCATTGCCCGGTGTGTGGGTCCGATGTGATCCGTGCCGAAGGCGAGGCCGTGGCCCGTTGCAGCGGAGGACTGACCTGTGCAGCGCAGCGCAAGGAGGCGCTGAAACATTTTGCCGCGCGCCGCGCCATGGACATCGATGGGCTCGGGGAAAAGGTCATAGAGCAATTGGTAGACCGGGACTTGGTGCACGACCCGGCGGATCTGTATGCGCTCGGCGTCGAGGACTATGCCGGGCTGGAGCGCATGGGCCAAAAGTCTGCGCAGAACCTGGTGGACGCGATCGCTCGCAGCCGTCAGACCACGCTCGCGCGGTTCATTTTCGCGCTCGGCATCCGTGAGGTGGGGGAGGCCACAGCGCAAGCACTCGCGGCGTATTTTCAGGATCTCGCGCCGCTTATGGCGGCGGACCTCGGTACGTTCTTGCTTGAGACCCCTGGCATCGAAGGGGTCGGCGAGAAGACCGCCGCTGCCCTGTTGGATTGGCTGGATGCGCATCCCGACGCCGATCCGGCTGGCGAGCCCCTCGCGGACTGGCTCATCGGGCGGGGCATCCGCGGGCTGCGTCCTACTGCAGCCGTGCGCATCGCCGAGCGCTGGCCGGATGTCTCAGCGTTACGCCAAGCCTCCGTTGGAGACTTTGCGGGCGGTACGCGGAGCCTCGTCGACGGGGTGGGACCTATCGTGGCCGCCCACATCGTGAGCTTTTTCCACCAACCCCATAACCGTGAGGCCATCGATAAGCTGCTGGACCCGGACCTCGGCGGAATCACGTGGGAGGCTCCCAGGGCCAGGACGGCGTCAGGGACGACGGCATCGGCGCGCGCGGGTGCGCCGCTGGCTGGTAAGACGTTCGTGATCACCGGCACCTTGACCCGGCCAAGGGATGCGGTGAAGGTGCAGCTGGAGGCGCTCGGCGCCAAGGTGACCGGTAGCGTGTCAGGGAAGACCGACTATCTGCTCGCCGGGGCCGACGCCGGCTCCAAGCGCGGCAAGGCGGAGGCCCTCGGGGTGACCGTCCTGGACGAGGACGGCCTGGCCGCGCTCACCGACGGTGCCTATGCGCCGGCACAGCAGCAGTCTTGAGCACGGCTCCAGGGGGCCGTTGCTCCACGGTGCCGCAGGCGATGGCCACCTTTCCCGTGGGGGCGGCACGCTCGGTGCCGCGACTGCCGCGCGCGCAGCCGCTGAGGGGGAGCCTGGGTGCACGCAGTATCGCGGTACAAACAGGAGCGCCGCTCCCGCAGCCAAAGGGGTCGCGCTGCTCGCGGCTGCAGAGCACGCCTTGCCTGGTCGGTCTGCACAACAGACACTCCACCCATGACTTCCGGTGTTGAGCTCTACGAGGCGCTCACGAGCGCCGAAGACGATCGTGCCCGCGCCAAGGTGATCGCTGAGGCCTTCGAGCGTCTCGAGGATCGCTACCCGCACCTGCCGGAGCTGGCCACGCAAGGCCATCTGCGCGAAACCGAGCTGCGCCTGCAGAAAGAAATCGAGCAGCTGCGCCTCGAGATCGAGCAAGTACGCTTCGAGATCCGCGAAGCCGAGGGCCGGCTCCAGTTAGAGATCGCGCACGTGCGCGGCGAGATCGCCGAGGCCAAGGTCGGCATTATCAAATGGACCGTCGGCTGGACCGGCGGCCTATTGCTGGCCCAAGCCGGCCTCATTCTCGGCGGCCTCAAGCTCCTCTTCCCCGCCGCCGGCTGAGAGCCGGCTGCAGCGGGTCGGCGCGCGCGCAGCGCGGTGCCCCGGTCGCGTGAGCATGTCGACCCGCAGGCCTGAACTGTGCCGGGCCAATTGCCGAAGACACCAACCGCGGGGATGGCCTACCCCCTACGTTAGGCTATTTGTCGAGCCCATCGGCCGGAGCCGTGTGCCGAGCCCGGGTCCGTCCAAGCTCCGGACCGGCACCTTGGAGACCGCGGCCCAGCCCCGGACGTCTTCCGCACCACTCGCTGCCGCGACCGCCGCACTGGCGGCCGTGGCGCGGTTCACCCAGTGGGTGACGCGAAGAACGCGTCTGGATCGCAACCAGCACAGACACTTGCAAACACGCGGAAGCGGTCAACTGCTCTTTCTAGGTTAAAGCACGGGACGCACACGCACGACCGTCCGACAGTGCCTTCCCGACTGCGCCTTCTAGCATAATCCCGAAGTTGCCCAGACCTGGCGTTTCGGGCGGGGACGTTACGCAGTCGCCGCCAGCCGCAACCAGCCGCAACCAGCCGCAACCAGCCGCAACCAGCCGCAACCAGTCGCAGCAGCTGGGGGCCGCTCAGGCTATGATGCAAAGGCCCGACCCGACCGGAGGAGTCAGATGCCCGATCTCAGTCAAGAACAGCAAATCCTGGTCGCCATGCGCAAGACGCTGGCAGCGATCATCAAAGACGTGACGCCGCCGCCCGGGATGAAGCACCCGCTGTCCAACGACACCATCCAAGACGTGCGGCAATGCCTGGCGCTGATCTCGGCGCGGGAGAAAGCGCTGGCGGACGAGCAGGGCCGCGGCGGAGAGCGGCCGTACTATGCCGACGAGCCGCAGACGGCAACGGTGGTACCCATCGCTGGCCTCAAGCGCAACCGCAACAACGATTAGCACACCCCGCTTATGCCACAGCGTTTGTTCCGGCCCACGCAGCGCCGCCGCTGGGTTCCAAGTGCGTTTGCGCCGCGCTTGGGTGTGTCCATCGCTATTGGACTGGCGACGACGTCAGCGCCACTGCCGTTGTCCGCTTGGGAAACGGGCATTGCGCGGCCGGATCCGGGCGCGATGCCCCAGTGGACCTACAGCGGCGAGCAGGGCCCGGAGCATTGGTCGGAACTGCATGCGGACTATGGCGCCTGCGCCTCCGGTGAAGCGCAATCTCCCGTGGTCCTCGCCGAGTCGATGGCGCTGGCGGCACCCTGTGAGCCGCTGCGCTTTCGTTACCGCAGCAGTCCGCTCTACGTCACCAACGACGGGCGTGCAATCCGCCTCGGCTACGACCGTGGCAGTCATCTGCTCATCGAGGGCCTGAGCTACGAGCTGGTGGAGCTTCGCTTCCACATGCCGCCGGAGCACCTCATCGACGGCGTGCAGGCCGACGCGGAGATCCAGCTCATTCATGCCAACAACCGCGGCGACATCGCCGTGGTGGCCGCACTGCTGCGCGGCGGCCGCCGCCCGAACTCCATCCTGCGGCGGGTGCTGGAACATGCGCCGAGCGAGCCCGGAGAATCCTTCTATGGGCGCAACGTCGGCGTCAACGCCTTGTTTTTGCTTCCGGGGCGAAAGGACTACCTCGCGTACACGGGGTCTCTGACCCGACCGCCTTGCACGGAGGGCGTGCGCTGGTATGTGCTGCGTACACCGGCGGAGGTGGCCCAATCGGACTTGGAGCAGCTGGCGACCCTGGTCGGGCCGAATGCGCGGCCGGTACAACCGTTGGGTGATCGCCGCATCACCAAAGTCTGCACGCCCTGAAATGGTGGCCGCGGCCGCTGCCCGCCGGTGGCTACCACGGTTGGGCGCCACGGAGTGCTGCGCCGGTGCACTCTCGGCAGGACCAGCAGCTGTGAGGCCCGGCGGCGCTGATGCTAGGAAGCAGCCCTGCCCGCCGGGCCGCACCCAAGGCGTGGTGCCCGACTACTCTTCGGTTTCCTGGAGCTTCACCACGTCCTCGTTCAGATCGACCATGGCTTGGTTGCGCATCTCGGTCAGCTGCGCGGCGACCTTTTGGCGTTGCAGTGCCGCCTCGAGGCTCGGCTTCGCATCCTCGAAGGACGGCGGTTCGGCGTCACGGGTTTCTTCCAGTAGGATAACGTGCCAGCCGAACTGAGTCTGGATGGGCTCTTCTGTCCATTCACCCGGCTTGAGGGCTGCGACGGCGTCGGCGAAGGGCTGCACCATCTGCTGGTTGTCGAACCAGCCCAGATCCCCGCCCTTCTCGGCGGTTGGGCCGAGCGAGTGCTCCTGGGCGAGCTTTTCGAAGTTCTTCCCCTTCTTCTTACCCACCTGCTTGGCGAGATCCTGGGCCTTTTCCTGATCGTCCAAAAGGATGTGCCGAGCCTTGTACTCGGTGCGCTGGGCCTGCTCCTTGAACTGTTCGTAGGCCTGTTGCAGCTCTTCTTCGGTCACCTCGGTCTCTGCGGCAATGGCCTGGAGCGCGGCCTGTGACAGCACCATCATGCGCTGCAGTTCCAGCGAGGTCTGCACGTCCGTGCGCTCGGCAAGGTTCCGCTTGTCGGCCTCCTGCGCGGCGACGACCATGTTCATGAATTCGTTGAACGCCCGCTCCTGAAGCTCCGGGGAACCCTCCCCGCCGGCCAGTTGTAGCCGCTGGAGATAGAAGAGCCGGAACAGGTTCAGCGTGTAGGGCTGATCGTTGATGGTGGCGATGAGTGTGTCATCGTCGGCGACATTGTCCTGGGCCAGCGCCGGCTGCGTCAGGAGCGCGCCGGCCAGGGCAGAGGCGAGCACGTATTTAGGGATGCGGTTCAGTGGCATTGTGATTTCCTCAGGTTGGTCGTGGTTTGGCGACTGTGTGCAGCCGCGGCAGGGCTTGCCGCGACCGCCGTTGGTGTGGACTACGGCTGCCCCGCATCGTCTCGCTTGAGAGGTAGCGCCCGCTCGCGTGACCGCGCGAGGGCAGGAGGCATCGAGGGGATGATCTTCAGCCCGGCGGCGCTGAACGCGGCAACACCTGGATGAAGGGCTTGACGCGGACCTCGCGATAGACTCCGGCGGCTACATACGGATCTGCATCGGCCCAGCGTTGCGCGGCATCGAGGTGGTCGAATTCTGCCACCACGAGCGAGCCGGTGAAGCCGGCCTCACCCGGGTCTGCTGCATCCACTGCAGGGTGCGGCCCGGCGAGCACGAGGCGGCCCTCCGCCTGCAATACATCCAGTCGCGCGAGATGCGCCGGGCGTGCCTGCCGGCGTGCCGCCAGGCTATCGGGATGGTCGGTGGCGATGATGGCATACAGCAAGGCGCATTCTCCCGCGGCTAGCGACCGCCCGCATCGGCCTCCGCCGCCGCCTCGCCAGCGGCTGCGGGCGTTGGCTCGAGCTGGACATGGCGGGCCAGGTAAAACGACTGCGCCAGCACGAACACCAACGTCATCCCCATCATACCGAACAGCTTGAAATCGACCCAGGTGGCTTCGGCCGCGTGGGCCTGCTCACAGAGTCCGAGCAGCGTCCCCTGGAACTGCTTGGCACAGGCGGCGAGGTTGATCTCAGCCTGGCCACTCGCCGCAATGAGGGCCTGCTTGGCCGCGTAGAAGCCGCTGCCGACGTAGACGACAAAGAGGTTGGCGAGCCCAGAGACCACGAAAAAGATCACCCAGGCGAGGTTCAGGCGCTGCCAGACCGCGGCAGGCGCCGTCAGCGCATGGCCCATGAATCGCTGCACCAGCGGTTTGTCGCCGATGAATTGCCCGCCCAAGAAGACGCCGGCAAAGAGCCAGTTGATGATGCTTGGCTTCCACATGACAAAGGTCGGGTCGCGCAGCACCAGCGTCATGCCGCCGAACAGCGCCAACAATGCGAGCGTCGCCAGATGCATGGGCTCGGTGCGGCGATGCCGCAGCCGCACCCAAGTCACCTGGATCGCTGCCGCCGCGATGGCAACAACGGTTGCCGCATAGATGCCCTGGAGCTTGTAGGCGACGAAGAAGAGGATGACTGGAAAAAAGTCGAGGAGGAGCTTCATGATGATTTCGGGTTTTGCCGGTAGGAGCATAGCAGCCGCATCGACGGCGGTGTAGCGCCCCGAACGCCGATGACCGCTGCCGCGGTGCCGCATAGCCGAGCCGCCCGATGGGGTATTGCGGAATCGGGTAGAATAGCGCCATGGCCAAGACACCTGATCTGCACACGCATTCCACCGCCTCCGACGGCACCCTGAGCCCCGCTGCGCTGGTCGCGCGTGCGGCGGCGGCCGGCGTCGAGACACTCGCCCTCACCGATCACGATACCGTCGCTGGCCTCCCGGAGGCCATAACCGCTGCGCAGGCCGCGGGCATAGCGCTCATCCCCGGCGTGGAGGTCTCCGTGACCTGGGGCGGGCGCACCGTCCACGTCGTCGGGTTGGCCCTCGATATCACCTGCAAGCCCTTGCTGGATGGCCTCGACGGCCTCCAAGCGTATCGCGTCTGGCGCGCCGAGGAGATCGGCCGTCGCCTGGCAAAGGCCGGGTACGAGGGGGCGCTCGAGGGTGCGAAACGGCATGCCTCGGGCGCCCTGATTGGCCGCACGCACTTCGCGCGCTTCCTGGTGGAGCGGCGCGCCGCGACAGACATCCGTGACGTGTTCAAGCGGTTCTTGGTGTCCGGCAAGCCGGGCCATGTGCCGGGGGAGTGGACGACGCTCGAGCAGGCCCTCGGCTGGATTCATACCGCTGGCGGTATCGCGGTGATTGCCCATCCGGCGCGCTACAAGTTTACCCGCAGCAAGCTGCGCCGGCTCTTCGGCGAGCTCAAGGAATGCGGCGGGCGCGGGCTAGAGGTGGTGTCCGGTAGCCATAGCAAGGACGACTACTATGTCTACGCCCGGCACGCGCGCGAGCAGGGTCTTCTCGCCTCCGCCGGCTCGGATTACCACGGCCCGGATAAGCCCTGGATCGAACTCGGCAGGCTGCCGCCGCTGCCGGAGGGCTGCACCCCGGTGTGGACTGCGCCGGCGTTCGCCGACGCCCAGCGCGCTGCGGCCTAAAGCCTAGCGAGGTGATGCCTCAGACCGACGAACGACTCGGGCGCCGGTACGCCAGCGGGTCGTTCACTGACCAGGGCCGAGGGCCAGGGCGCGGACGCACAGTCCTGGCAGCAGCGGTTGCGCCTCTGCCCTCGGCACTTTCCCCCTACCGGCGCCTGGCATGCGACGCGGCGTGGAACACTTGACATTTCTGCAACCCTGTGGCGCGGTGAAGCAATCTAGCTGCCCCGGGCCCGGTCGTCTCTTGCCGCCGGATTTCCACGGCAGTATCGCCAGCGTTAGCCAGCTTCTGATGGACGTCCATTCGGCTGTGTACGCGCAGCACATCGCAGGCGGGAGTCGGCCTGTCGCGACATGGCAGACTACGTAGAGATCCATCCGCGCAATCCACAACCGCGGCTCATCGCGCGGGCCGCAGCGGTGTTACACGATGGCGGAGTTGTGGTGTATCCAACCGACTCCTGCTACGCGCTTGGCTGCCAGATCGGCGAGAAGTCGGCCCTGGACCGTATCCGCATGATCCGGCGCGTGGATGATAGGCACCATTTCACGCTGGTGTGCCGGGATCTGTCCGAGATCGCAACCTATGCACGCATCGACAATGTGGCCTATCGCCTACTCAAAGCGTTGACGCCGGGTCCCTACACCTTCATCGTACAGGCCACCAAACAGGTGCCGCGCCGGCTCCTGCATCCCAAGCGTCGGGCCATCGGCATCCGTGTGCCGGATACGCCCATCGCGCGCGACTTGCTTGCCCTGTTGGATCAGCCCATCCTCAGCACGACCTTGATCCTACCCGGGGCCGACCAGCCGCTGGCCGACATGCTCGACATTCGCGACCACATGGACCATTGCGTGGACCTCATCATCGACGGCGGTTCCTGCGGCACCGAGCCAACCACCGTGGTGGATATGACCAATGAGCCGCCGGCGGTGCTGCGGCGCGGGCGAGGTGATACCAGTGTGTTCGATCACTGAGCGCCCGCGACGGCCCAGGCGGGCACGCAACAACCCACACGTCGCTCGGCGCCCACTCCCATGAGCCAGCTTCTGCAACCGCTGCTGGTGTTGATGCTGATCGCGCCGCCCGTGCTGCTTGCGATCACGGTGCACGAGGCCGCGCACGGTTGGGTAGCCAACCGTCGCGGCGACCCCACTGCCCGCCAGCTCGGCCGTGTCACCTTCAACCCGCTGAAGCACATCGATCCGGTGGGCACGCTGTTGGTGCCCGCGACCATCTTTCTCATGTCCAAGACGCTGGTGGGCGTGCCCTTCTTGTTCGGCTGGGCCAAGCCGGTGCCGGTGAACTGGCGGCGGCTGCACAACCCGCGTTGGGACATGGCGCTGGTGGCCGCCGCGGGCCCGGGCGTCAACTTGCTGATGGCCTTCGCCTGGGGACTGGCCATCGAGCTGATGGCGCTGCTGGTGCTCGTGCTGCCGGTGCCCACCTGGTTTTTGCCGTTGTTCGTGGAGATGTGCGTCGTCGGCATCGTCATCAATCTGGTGCTGATGGCCCTCAACCTGTTTCCGTTGCTGCCGCTCGACGGGGGCCGTATCCTGCATGCGTTGCTACCGCCGCCGCTGGCGGTGGGCTTCTCGCGCTTGGAGTCCTATGGCCTCTTCCTGCTGCTGCTGCTGCTTTTCTTGCCCAACGGGAATCCGCCGGGGCTGCTCGGTGCCGCGCTGCGGCCGGTGGTCAGTGGTGTACTGACGGTGATTCCCGCCCAGGCCCTGGTGCGCCAGCGCTTCCCCATTTGATGCGCCGTCCGATCAAGCCGGCGGCGCGACGCCAACAAGGCCTTCATCAGTGACCCCCGTTTCCGCTCAGAATCCACGCGTTCTCTCCGGCATGCGGCCCACCGGGCGCCTGCACCTCGGCCACTATCACGGTGTGCTTAAGAACTGGGTCGAGCTCCAGCACGAATTCGAATGCTTCTTTTTCGTGGCTGACTGGCATGCGCTCACCACGGACTATGACGACCCGTCTGGTATCCCGCAGGCGACCTGGGACATGGTCGTGGACTGGCTCGCTGCCGGCGTGAGCGCCGGCTCCTCAACGCTGTTCATCCAGTCCCGGGTCCCGGAGCACGCGGAACTGCACCTGCTGTTGTCCATGATCACCCCGCTCGGTTGGCTGGAGCGGGTACCGAGCTACAAGGACCAGCAGGAGAAGCTCAGGGAGAAGGACCTCGCCACCTACGGCTTCCTCGGCTATCCACTGCTGCAGAGCGCGGACATCCTGATGTACAAAGCCGGGCGCGTGCCGGTGGGCGAGGATCAGGTGGCCCATGTGGAAATGACCCGGGAGATCGCCCGGCGATTCAATCACATCTACGGCCGGGAGCCGGACTTCGAAGACAAGGCCGAGCAGGCCAAGCGCAAGATGGGCAAGAAGAACGCCAAGATGTTCGACCAGCTGCGCCGCGGTTATCAAGAACAGGGTGATCAGGAGGCGTTGAACAAGGCCCGCGCGTTGCTAGAGAGCCAGGGCAACATCACCGTCGGCGATCGGGAGCGCCTCTTCGGCTACCTGGAGGGCGGCGGGCGGGTGATTCTGCCGGAGCCGCAACCACTGCTGACGCGCGCCGCCAAGATGCCTGGGCTGGATGGGCAGAAAATGTCCAAGTCTTACGGCAATACCATTGCGCTGCGCGACGACCCCGACGAGGTGGCGCAGAAGCTCCGCACCATGCCCACGGACCCAGCACGCGTCCGCCGCAGTGACCCAGGCAATCCGGAGGTCTGCCCGGTGTGGCAGTTCCACCAGGTCTATTCCGACGACGGCGTGAAGCACTGGGTGCAGCAAGGTTGTCGCTCCGCCGGCATCGGCTGTATCGAGTGCAAGCAGCCGATCATCGAAGCGGTGCAGGCAGAGCTCCGGCCCATCCAGGCCCGCGCCACAGAGCTGGAAGCGGAGCCGGAAACGGTGCGGAGCTTCATCAACGAGGGCTGCGAGCGCGCCCGCGACGTGGCTCGGGAGACCATGGACGAGGTCCGCCATGCCATGTCCCTGGTGCAGGGCTGAGGCGCGGGGTGTCAGCGCAGACCGACGCGCCGATGTCGGCGCCTGACGCCCCGGCCGCCGATGCGGTGGGCGGCGACGTTGCCGGGCTGGTGCCATTTGCCATCGTCCGCGGTGCGCCGTTACTCAAGCTGCCGGAGGATCTGTACATCCCGCCGGATGCGCTGGAGGTCTTCCTCGACGCCTTTGAGGGGCCGCTGGACCTGCTGCTCTATCTGATTCGCAAGCAAAACCTGGATATCCTGGATATCCCCATCGCCCAGATCACCAAGCAATATATGGAATACGTGGAGCTCATGAAGGAGCTCCGGCTGGAATTGGCCGCAGAGTACCTCGTCATGGCCGCCGTGCTCTGCGAGATCAAATCCCGCATGCTACTGCCGCGGCCTGAGGCCGCGGCGGAAGAGCACGCCGACCCGCGCGCGGAGCTGGTGCGCCGGCTGATGGAGTACGAGCGCTTCAAGCAGGCAGCCCAAGACCTGGATGCCCTACCGCGCGAGGGACGCGACCATTTCCCCGTATCCGCCGAGCTGGCCTCGGAGCACATCCGACGCGCCCCGCCGAGCGTTGAGCTGACGGAGGTGCTGGGGGCGCTGCGCGATGTCATGCGCCGGGCGGATCTGTTCACGAGCCACTGCGTGGAGCGTGAATCCCTGTCCTTGCGCGAGCGCATGTCACGGGTGCTGGCCCTGGTGCAGCGCGCGGGCTTCGTGCCCTTCGAGGCCCTCTTCGATGTCACCGAGGGGCGTGCTGGCGTCGTCGTGAGCTTTCTGGCCATCCTTGAGCTGGTGAAGTCGGCGACCCTGGAACTGGTGCAGGCCGAGGCCTACGCGCCCATTCATGTGCGCCTGCGCGGAGGCGACGCATGAGCGGCGGCGATTGGGAACAGCGACTAGGCGACGCGGACGCCGAATTCGACGGCGTCGACGTCGCCCCGATGAACGCGCTGTCTCTGGCCACGCCGCCGGTGAAACAGGTGGTGGAAGGCGCCCTCATGGCGGCCGGTGGCCCCCTGACGCTAGACCAGATTCTGGCCCTGTACCCCGAGGAGGGTCGTCCGGCCCGCGCTGAAATCAGTGCCGCCGTTGGCGAACTCGCGCAGGCCTATGCGGACCGCGACGCCGAGCGCGGCATTGAGCTGGTGGAAGTGGCCGGTGGTTGGCGCATCCAGGTGCGCCGCGCCGTGGCGCCCTGGGTCGCGCGGCTGTGGGAGGAGAAGCCGGCGCGGTACTCCCGGGCGCTGCTCGAGACCCTGGCACTCATCGCGTACCGCCAGCCCATTACCCGTGGCGAGATTGAGGACATCCGCGGTGTGGCCGTGAGCACCCAGATCGTGAAGACGCTCACCGAGCGAGAGTGGGTGCGCGTGGTGGGCCATCGGGATGTCCCCGGCCGCCCGGCGCTTTACGCAACCACCCGGCGCTTTCTGGATTACTTCGGTCTGCGCTCCCTGAATGATCTGCCGCCGCTCGCCGAGCTCCGGGACCCCGCCTTCTTCGATGAGCAACTGCAGGCTGCCGGCGACACGGCCATGGAGGCTGCGGCCAATGCCGCTGTTGGGGATGCCGGTGGGGTGCAGGCGGTAGTCCTGCTATCCGATGGCGTCGCGGACCTGCCCGCTAACGATGTCCGGCCGCCGGCCGTCGACGCCGAACCGGTCGGGGTCTTCGGTCTGGACGACGCCGGCGCAACACCCCCGCCGCAAAGTGCGTCCCCTGACCCTGCCGAAGCCGCCGACGATGACGATCCAAAAGAAACGACCCCCTAGGGCGAGGGACGCCCAGCGCAGCAGCGGCGACGGGCGAGCCCCCGTTCGCGGCCGGCAGGGCGGCCAGCAAGCTTCAAGCCGGCTTCCGGGCAAGGGCAGGGTCCCCGGACAGCGCCCGCAGCAAGCCCACGCGCCAGACGCAGAGGCGGTGCGCCTGCAAAAGGTGCTCGCCGAGGCCGGGCTTGGCTCCCGCCGCAGCCTGGAGGCCTGGATCAGCGAGGGCCGGGTGCGCGTCAACGGCCAGCTGGCCAAGCTTGGCGACCGCGTGCTGCCCACCGACCGCGTGAGCGTCGACGGCAAGGCGCTCAAGCGCCGGAGCGCGCGTCAGCATCGGGTTCGTGTGCTTGCCTACCACAAGCCCGAGGGTGAGGTGGTGACCCGCCGCGACCCGGACGACCGGCCCACGATCTTCCGGCGTCTGCCCGGCATCAGCGACGGGCGCTGGATTACGGTGGGGCGCCTCGACCTCAACACTGCCGGGCTGCTGTTGGTCACCAACGACGGTGAACTGGCGAATCGGCTGATGCACCCGTCGCAGCAAGTGGAGCGCGAGTACGCCGTGCGCATCCACGGCGACATCCCCGATGGTGCGCTCGAGCAGCTTGTGCAGGGCGTGCAGCTGGAAGACGGCCCGGCTCGCTTCGAGGAAATCGTCGAATCCGGCGGCGGGGGTGCTAACCGCTGGTTCCACGTGCTGCTGGTGGAAGGCCGCAACCGCGAGGTGCGACGGCTCTGGGAGGCCGTTGGCTGCGAGGTGAGTCGTTTGAAGCGCGTGCGCTTCGGCAACGTCGTCCTCGGTGCGCGCCCCCTACCGGGGCAGTGGCGGGAACTGACGCCGGACGAGCTGAATGAACTGCTCGCCATCGTTGGGCTGCCCCCCGAGCGCCGCTCCGGCCGCCGACCTGGGCCGAGCACGCGCCCGGCCCGGCGTGGCTGGAGCCCGAAAACAGACCCGGGCGGCGCTGCAGGGCAGGGCCCGAAGGGCTCACACTGAAGCCGCTGACACTGCGCGGCAGTGTACCCTCGCGGAGGTCCTCGTCCCCCGCGGTCCCCTCTCAAAACATCCGCAAGACATCCTGACCGGTCACGGCATCGGCCTGGAAGTCGATGGCATTGATATTTCTCAATGCAGAATATTAGCAGATACTGAAATACTGCCGGCAAATTCAAACCTCTGTTGGAGCAGCACGATGAAACGGATCGACACGGACGGGTACCACCCGTTGTACTTCCTCGCGGCGCTCGGCGCCGGCGGGCTGACGGTGACCTTCTTCCTCTATTTTCTGTTCCTGGTGCCGCACCCGGACACGCCCATGGTGACCGCCAACGATCTGCTGGCGCTGTGGGCAATCGGGCCGGACTGGCTCAGACCACTGATTGTGCTGGGTATCGCGGCGCTGCTCGCCATGGCGGCGCTGCATTTGCGCCTGTTGGTCTGGAACCTGATGCACTATCGGCGTTGGCGGCGTAGTGAGTCGTTCCAGCGACTGCGGGCAGACGGCAAGGACGTGGCCCTGATGACCCTGCCGCTCACCCTGACCATGAGTGTCAATGTGCTGTTGGTGGTGGGCTCGGTGATGGTGCCGGGACTTTGGAGCTACGCCGAGTACCTGTTCCCGGGTGTGCTGGTGGTGCTGCTGGCGCTGGGCGTCTGGGCGTTGCGGATCTACGGCGGCTATTTGGCACGCTTGGTGGTGACGGGTGACTTCGATTTCGCCGGCAATGCCAACCTCGGGCAGATGATGCCCATCTTCGCCTTCGCGATGATTGCAGTGGCCTTCGCAGCGCCGGGCGCCATGAGCCAGAACCAGATGGTGAATGCCATCGGGCTCTTCTTTGCCATCTTCTTCTTGAGTCTCTCGGCGCTGCTTGGTGTCGTCAAGCTGGTGTTGGGCGTCAACGCCATGTTCCGGCACGGTATCAGTGCGGCGGCGGCGCCCAGTCTGTGGATTCTGATCCCGATCTTGACCCTGTCCGGCATCACGTTGGTGCGCATGATCATGGGGCTGCATCACGCCTTCGACCTAGAAACGCCGCGGCCGGCGCTCTTTGTGCTGACCTCGGTCATCCTGTCCCTGCAGATCTTGTTTGGGCTGCTCGGCTATGTGGTGATGCGCCGGTTGGGTTACTTCCGCGATTATGTGGCGGGTGACCTGCAGAGTCCCGGCGCCTACAGTCTCATTTGTCCAGGCGTGGCCTTCTTCGTCTTCGGCTGGTTCTGGATCATGTTTGGGCTCGTGGGTAACGGGCTGGTGACACCCCTGACGCCGGCCTTCTTCGTGCTGTTGCTGCCACTGATTGTCGTGCAGTGGAAGAGTCTGGAGACGCTGCTTCGGCTGAACCGTAAGCTGCTCAGCAAGCATTCGCCGCCGTGCTGTGTGGCGGGCTGATGCAGGGGCGGCGCTCGCGCGCCGCCGAGGGCTTGATGCCGGTGTAGATGCTGAGCACGATCGCGAAGCCCAACGCGGCGCTGGGGTGGAGGCGGTGCCGGCGGCTGGTGTGCCGCCGGGCTCGATTGCTTGAATCCGCGGGATGTTTGCGGATGGGTCAAGTTTTCACGCCGCGTCCTGTGCCAGGTGCCGGCAGGGGGAAAGAGCCGAGGTGCAAGCGCTGATGCCAGATCTGTGCGTCCGCGCCTTGGCCCTCGGCCCTTGGCCCTGGCCCGTGAACGACCCGCTGGCGTGCCGCCGCCCCAGTCGCTCGTCGGTCTGAGGCATCGCCTCGCTAGCCTTTGAGCTTGTCTTGCAGTAGTGCGTTGACTTGTTGCGGGTTCGCCTTGCCCTGGCTCTGTTTCATGACCTGGCCGACGAAGAAGCCGAAGACCTTCTCCTTACCGGCGCGGTACTGCTCGACCTGCTGCGGGTTGGCGGCAATGATGGCGTCGATCATGGCCTCGATGGCGCCGGTGTCGGTGATTTGCTTGAGGCCCCTGGCCGCGATGACCTGGTCGGCGTCGCCCTCGCCGGACCACATGGCGTCGAACACCTGCTTGGCGATCTTGCCGGAGATGGTGTTGTCCTGAATGCGCGCAATCAGCCCAGCAAGCTGCGCGGCGGAGACGGGGCTGTCGGCGATGTCTCGATCCGACTTGTTCAGGGCCGCAGCCAGCGTGCCGGTCATCCAGTTGGCGGCCAGCTTGGCATCACCGCAGTCCGTGGCGACCGCTTCAAAAAAGCCTGCCATGCGCAGGCTCGACGTCAGCAGCGCCGCGTCGTAGTCGTTGAGTGCGTAGGTTTCCATGAACCGGTGGCGCATGGCATCCGGCAGCTCCGGCAGGTCCGCCGTCGCCCGGTCGATGTAGGCGGCGTCGATCTCCACGGGTAATAGGTCTGGGTCTGGGAAGTAGCGATAGTCGTTGGCCTCCTCCTTGGTGCGCATGGAGCGGGTCTCATCCTTGTTGGCGTCGTAGAGACGGGTCTCCTGGATGACGGTGCCGCCGTCCTCCAGGATGTCCCTCTGGCGCTCGATCTCGAATTCCAATGCCTTCTGCAGAAAGCGGAACGAGTTGATGTTCTTGATCTCAGCGCGGGTGCCCAGTGCGTCCTCGCCCAGCGGTCGGAGCGAAATGTTCGCATCCACCCGGAAGGAGCCCTCCTGCATGTTGCCGTCGCTGATGCCGATCCACCGCACCAGCTGGTGGATCTTGCGCGCGTAAGCCACGGCCTCCGCCGGGGAGCGCATGTCCGGTTCGGAGACGATCTCCAGCAGCGGCGTGCCGGCGCGGTTTAGGTCGACGCCGGTCATACCGCCGCCACCCAATCGGCCATCCTCATGTAAAGACTTGCCGGCGTCCTCCTCCAGATGGGCTCGGGTGACGCCAACCGTCTTCACGGTGCCGTCGTCGAGGACGACCTCGACACTGCCCCGGCCGACGATGGGCAACTCGTATTGGCTGATCTGGTAGCCCTTCGGCAGATCAGGATAGAAGTAATTCTTGCGCGCGAAGACCGAGCGCGGCGCGATCTCGGCGCCGATGGCGCGGCCAAACTGCACCGCGCGCCGCACCGCACTCTCGTTCAGCACCGGCAGCACGCCGGGAAAGCCCAAATCCACCGCGCAGGCTTGGGTGTTGGGGGCGGCGCCGAAGGCGGTGGCGGCGCCGGAGAAGATCTTGGATTGAGTGGCGAGCTGGGTGTGGATCTCCAGCCCGATGACGGTTTCCCATTGCATGTCGGCGACTCAATGTCCTCAGTGCTTGTCGATCCGGGGGCTCATGGCTCGCGGGCAGCGCCCGCCCCAGCGCTGACGTGGCGGACCCTCGGCGGAGCGCTGTGCAGCGATTAAACCACGCCTGCGCCAGTGCACAAGCAGCTGCTGCACAAGCATGGGCGCCGCGCTTGCGGCGGTGCACGCACCCGATCCCTCGGTGCGGAGTTCAATCTGTGCCGATGGTGGGCAGGTCGCTTGCCGCAGGCGGCGTCGGCTCCGGTCCTGGTGTGGCCGCATTGGCCGCGGGCAGCAGTGCGACTGCTCGGTCGAAGTCCGCGGGATTGAGGTACTGGATCACCACGCCGCCGTCGTCATCGCGGGCGATGTCCATGCCCTGTTCCGGATACAGCCAGTGCACGACGCCGGATGGCTCGGTGCGCTGCTCGTCGGGTTCGCCGAAATTGCCGGCGATGTCCCTGGGCGCGAGGCTTTTCCAAGGCAGGTAGGTCAGGATACGGATGGGTGCGTCGGCGAGTTGTTCGACATCCAGCGGATCCAGCTTCACCTTACGGCTGCCGCTGCCGGTTGTGCTGATGCGCAGCCCGCGCTCGAACATGGCAGCAAGCGCTGGATCCGGCACCGCGAGGGTGACGATCCAGTCCGCCTTCAAGTTGCTCAGCAGGATGTTGTCGAAGTAGATTTCGACGCTGTGGTTGCCGTCCGGGTTTTCGAAGAGGTTGATCGTCCCGTCTTCGCCCAGGAGCGCACGCACGTCGTTCAGCGTGCTCTCGCCTATGCTCAGGCCGAAGACGCGCGTGTTGCCAGCGGCGTCTCGGTCCACGTCCCATGGATACAGCCGCAGACCCGCGCGCTGATCCGGCAGGATGGACAGCAGCAGCCAGATGCCGATGAAGCCCATCAGCGCCGCGGCGAGGGTGGAGAGGATGATCTTGCGGTCCACTGGCTTGAGGTGAGGGGCTGGGGGCTGGGGGCTCGGTGTGGCTGCGCAACAGGAACCAGTCGCTGATGGTTGCGCCATCGCTCCTCGGAGCGCATCGAGACCGACTGGCGGGCCGAGCCGTTTGCGGAGCAAACAGTCGCGGGCAGTCGCGCTATGCGGTGGCGGGGCGTGGGAAACCCATTGATCGGGCTAATCGAGCAGCAGCGCAGCGACCACGTCCCGACCTTCGCTCACCAGAATATTGTAGGTGCGGCATGCCGCGCCCGTATCCATGACTTCCACGCCGATGCCCCGCTCCAGCAGGGCGAATTGCACCTCGGGGGCAGGAAACCGCTGGCGGGTACCCGTACCCAAGATCAGCACCTGCGTCGCGTCACCGAGCACCGCCTCCAAGTGCGCAACGCTCAGGGCGCCAAGGTCATCCGGGCCCCAGTCCAGCTCGATATGCCGGGCAGACACCGCAATGCTGCGGGCGTAGTCGCGGCCGTTGATGCGCACGCGCCCCTCATCGTAGGCCTCGATGACGTTGGCGCCCGGTTCTTCGATTTCAGCGAATTTCACGCCCGCACGCTAACCCGTAAGCCTTGCGGCGGCAAGCCCTAACCGCATTACCTTACCTCGGAAACATCAACTGAATCGGCGCTCGCAGCTGCCAGTCGGCGCCGTTGTCCGGCGCAGCCGGAACAAGCGACCGACGACCCTGCGGAGCAGCTCCACGGGATCGCCG
>CAZGCI010000035.1:0-9718 GCA_964524185.1 uncultured Thiohalocapsa sp.
AAAACCAAAACTTCAGCTTCTTCGAATATTCGTGTCGATTGATGCGATTGCCCTGTGCCGCGGTCCCCGTAGGCGTGCCCGATCGCACCGGGCTGGAGCGGCTGCTGCGCGACCTTGATCGCCCCCCGTTTGACCGCGCGCACCTAGAGCTGCTTGACAACAAGCGCGCGATCGATCGCCTACCCACGTGGTGAGAGATTGGCCAGCGCGATGGCACCCCGGTGCCCACGCTCACGCCGCCAGCCTTGCGTTCAAGTCTGCTGATCGACCATCGCGCGGCACAGACTGGTCACAGATTGGCCGCCACCGCGACACCACCGCCATCGCCACCATGGCGTGTTGGCGCCCAACTCACCCCCGCAAGCGGCGGCTACCGCCTATAGGCGTAACCTGACCGACGATCCGAGCACAACAGATGAGGTCGCCACGCCCGCGGCCGCGCATGCCGACGATGTGCGATCTCCGCCGCGCGATCTCCGGGTCATACGGCCTTGAAGGGAGCAGGCCGCGGATGTACGAATCCTACCGTTGGTCTGCCCCAACAACGGCGTGGACATACGCATTCCCGCGTTCGTGACCGAGGACGCTCCCACCGAGCGGTACCGCGCGCGACCCGTCGTCAGCCCCACCGCCGTGTGTTGACGGCGCATCTCGCCCCCCGCTAACCTCAGGGCTCGGTCCAACCTATACGCATAAGCGGGTTGGATTTCCTATCCGTTGATGAACATGTCGAACGGACGGCCGATCATTCTGGAGTCCTACCGCCAGGCCCGTCGGGCGCCTCGGCTGCAGGAGTCGCGAGGGGCCCCGAGCGTGCCCGTCGCAATGCTGGAGAGCTCGCAGCCCGCAGGCTTCTTCGAGTTGCCGGCGGTAAGCGACCTTGTGCTGAGCCAATCCGTCGGTCGCCCTTTTCGCTATCTCTGCAATCTGGGTTCCGGACGCTTCTCCGGACAAACCCAACCGATGGATTTCGTGGCGATCTCCCCGAACGTCTCGACCTGGTGCGACGTCGCCGAACCCGCCCACCTTCGGTTCGTTGGGATTCCGGGCGATCTAGCCCGCGCCAGCTTGGAACGCGATGCCGGCGACCCGCTGGATTTCGGTCTCATCCACACCTGCCATCACGGCGACCCACTGATGGCTCATGGGCTGGAAGTCCTGTGGCAGGAGCTAGGCCGCCGCGATCCCGCCGCCCGGCTCTTCGTGGAGAGCATGATGAGCGCGCTGGTAATTCGCCTGGCCCGACTGTCCGATCAACGCACAGAAGCCGATGATCTGCACGGCGGACTCGCCCCGTTCCAGTCGGCGCGGGTTGTCGACTACATGCAGGCCCACCTCGACCAACGCATTACGCTTGCCGAACTTGCCGCGCTCTGCAACCTCTCGCCCTGGCATTTCTCTCGCGCCTTCCGCACGACCCACGGCGACCCGCCGCATCGCTACCTGACCCGGCTGCGTGTTCAACGTGCGCGTGAACTGTTGGAGCGCACGCCGCTGTCGATCACCGCGATCGCGATGGCCACCGGCTACTCGCCGCAACAACTCGTCCGCCACTTCCGCCAGGCTACCGGCCTGCCGCCCAGCACATATCGACGTCTGCGCCAGGGGCGTCCGCCCCGCGCACCCGGACCCGCTGCGCAAGACCGCAAGAACTGACAGCGTACCGCAAGATCCTGGAAGTCAGAGCCGCCGATCCTGACTAGTTTCCTCCGTAAATTCACCCTGAAATGACGGAGGCAGCGATGAGCGAGTCTACCCTGTATGAGCGGCTGGGCGGCGAAGAAAGCATCCATGCCCTGGCCACCACCATCTTCGACAAGCATACGGGCAACGCAGCGGTCAGTAATCGCTACGTGAACAGTGATCGCGCCCAAGTCATTCGCCTGGTCACCGAATTCATTTGCGCCGGCACCGGTGGCCCGCAGGCCTATACCGGGCGCGACATGCTGGAGACCCACCGCGGCATGAATGTCAACGAGCAGGAATTCGTGGCCGTCCTTGACGACATCGTCGAGGCGCTGAACGAACACGGCGTTGGGCAGCACGAACAGGAAGAGCTTCTGATGATTTCCTGGTCGCTGAAGCCGGAAATCGTGCGTGTCTGAAACTGCCCGTGAAATTCCTATCCTGGAGGTACGCCATGAAAACGAAACAACGCCTTTTTCTTTCGGCACTGATCGCATCCGTCCTCGCTGTGCCGGGTTCCGCACTCGCCGATGCAGACGACCACTTCATCATTCGCGCAAGCGAGCAGCCCCGCGAGGCGCTTGCCGACGCAATCCGCGAATTTGTCGAGAACGATGACGACTGGGTTTTTCTGGCCGAGTTCGACCTGGCCGGCGGAGCGATCACGGCGATCAAGGTCTGTTACCTGCCGCTGGGCCCCGACATCCTGGACGCCGGACTGCACGTGGGCGCGATGTTGCCCTGTGGCCACATGGGTCTGTACGAGGATGAAGGGACCACGCACCTGTCGACACTGCATCCCAGGTTCATGACCACGCTACAACCGCACCCAAGCCTCGAACGGGCGGTCAAGAAGGCCGAGCCGGCCTTCGAGATGCTGCTCGAACATGTCCTCGACGGACCCTAAGCGGCCCGGACCAATCAAGCCGAGCTGGCTGCAGTCTGCCCCCTCAATGACCCCAGCCTTGCCGTATAGGAAGCCGCAGAGCTTGTCCGACACTACCAGGATCATCTGTCCGCGCTCGGCCAGGAACCGGCCCAGACGGCTTTAGCGCTCGCGGTTCGGTAGCGACTCGGCCTCGATGGAGCGATCATTCCGGCACACAAGCCTTCGCGCCTCGCGGACCTGCGCCACCGACAGGGCCTCCGGTGCCACGTCCACGCCGCAGACGATGCGCACGTCCGGGAGGCGCATTAGCCACCCATGGGCGACCTCGAACAGCGACCTGATAAAGTACGGCGAACTGCGCGGGCCCTTCAGCTGCTCGGCCAGAAAGCTTCGATCGAGGCGATGGGCCTGGGTGGAGAAGCGGAAAATGGTCATCCTGCGGGGCGTCAGTCAGCGTATGACCCCTATTTCATGAGCACTGCTCCGAGATCAGAGCAGACCCTCGGAGTGCGCCACGCTCAGGCCGGCATCTTTGACAGTCCACATCATGTCAATTCCTTGAATGGAGTGTGGCGAACCATCGTCATGAAGCGTTGGTCCTTGCACATCACGCTGTGCTTGCCATGCCGAACGACCACAAAACGAACCTTCTCCAACGCTCGCATCGCATGCTGATGGTTGACGCCCAGAACCTTTGGCATCGTCAGGCGGCCACTTCGACCTCACAGGTTTCCTGCCCGCCGGTGGCGTCCTGAACGGCCAACAAGTACTCGGCGATGGCGTCGCGGATATTCTCTAGTGCCTCGGCTTCGGTGTCCCCTTCTGACCAGCAGCCGGGCAACCCTGGCACCGAGACGCTGATGCCCTCATCGCTGCGATGCAACAAGATAGTGTAGCGCATGGCATTGACTCCAATGGTTGTCTGTCATTGTAGACGTTTCTTCCGCATCCCCCGCGCGAATTCGCTGTGCTCAACTCGAGGCGCCGCTGCGCGCGTTCGACCTGACCTTATTGGTATCGATCAAGAAACCCATTCCGGAATGGATTCCGGCAAACGGATTGGATGTTGCTCAACTGTAGGTGTTGGGTCCCGGATGATTCCTGGCCCCGTAGGAGCTATCCTCTGTTCCTGGCCAGGGGCGCTCTGGAGCGCCTCGCCGCCGGGGCCGACGCAGGGAGCCCGCAGGGCCACCGGAGTCGGCCCCGGCGGCGCGGCGTGAGGCCCAGCGGCGGCCACCCTCTCTGATCGGAGCCCGGAACCACGATGCACGTCCGACTACACCACAACGCCCGCACGACGCCCGCGATACGGCGCGAGATGCAGGCGTCGACGTTGCCGACCGCAACGCTGGCGCGCCAGTACAACGTCAGCGAGGAGACGGTGCGCAAGTGGCGCAACCGCGCCGATGTGCAGGACGCCTCGCATTGCCCGCAGCGGCTGCAGACGACGCTCACCATGGCCCAGGAGGCGGTGGTGGTGGAGCTGCGCAAGACCGCGCTGCTGCCGCTCGACGACCTGCTCGCCGTGGTCCACGAGTTCATCAACCCCGCCGTCTCGCGCTCCGGACTCGACCGCTGCCTGCGCCGCCACGGCGTCTCGCGCCTCGCCGATCTGCGCCCGAAGGCGCAGCAGCCACAGAAACCCCAAGGACGACGACCCGGGCTTCGTGCACGTGGATGTGAAGTACCTGCCGCAGATGGCCGACGCGACGCAGCGCACCTATCTGTTCGTCGCCATCGACCGCGCAACCCGCTGGGTCTACCTCGAGCGCTTGCCGGATAAGTCCGCGCACTCCGCCCGCGGCTTCCTCGAACGCCTGCTCGACGCCGCACCGTTCAAGCTGCGCACCGTGCTCACCGACAACGGCAAGGAGTTCACGGATCGATTCTGTGCCACAGGGGAGCGCGAGCCCACCGGCCGCCATCTCGTCGATCGCCGCTGCGCCGAGCACGCCATCGACCATCGCCTGATCAAGCCCGCACATCCGCAAACCAATGGCATGGTCGAGCGCTTCAACGGGCGCATCGCCGAGGTACTCACCACCAACCGCTTCCGCTGCGATGAACACCTCGAAGATACCCTGCAACGCTCTGCGGCGCTCTACAATCACCATCTACCGCAACGCAACCTCGGCCACGTCAGCCCCGTGCAAGCGCTCGCCCAGTGGCATCAAAAGCAACCGGATCTGGTCCTAAGCGATCCTAGCAATCTGCCAGGACCTGACATGTCGTTGACCACGGCTGGTAGCAGCGCCGGGTTCACGCGCTGAATCTCATCGCGGACCTCGACGTCGTTGAGGTCGAGAGGCTGGGTGCCGATCAGAAAGACGTCGTTGGCCTCGCGCTGCCAGACGCTGCGCAGCAGGCGGACGGTGAACTGCATCAGCCCGCGGGTCTGGCGGAAGCCCTCGTTTTCCTTGAACAGGGCGACTAAATTCTTGAACGAGGGATGAAACGGGTAGGTTTCGCGGACTTCCTCGGCGACCGCCTCCATTGAGCGTGCGGTGATGTAGCCGCCATCTTCGGCGGCCTTGACCTGCTCAGCGAAGGCCTCTGCGACCGCGTCCACGACCGCCTCGTCCGGCAGGTTCGTGAACAGGCGCTTCTTCAGAATCTCGTAAATCTCGTTGCCGGCAAGCTGCATCGGCGTGATGGTCATCGCCTGGCGGCGGGATTCCTGCTGCAGGTTCGACATGACCCGCGCCAGGTCTCGGGTCTGTGCGTCATAGCTGCCGGAGAGATTGGCGATCACGACGCAGCAGCGCGGCAGCTTGATGGCCGCGGTGAGCAGGTTGCTCAGGCTATAGGTGACGACGTGGGCGAGCGATCCCTTGCCAACCGCGCGCGTCGTGGCATTGAGTAGGTATGGCGGCAGCTCGTCGAGCAGGATCAGCGTTGGTTCATCGCCGATGATCTCGAGCCACTTGGCTTCGTCGACGCCGCGCGGACCGTCGATCCAATAGGTGCGCATCAGATCAGCCTGGATGCCATTTGGGCAGAACTGCTCTGCGATCTCGCCCCAGACGTAGTGATCCGGGTCATTGCGTCCGTTGAATGCGGCGATGCGTGCGGGGCCGAAGTCGAGCCGCTCGGCCAGTGCGGCCGGCAGTACTTCGGCGCGCAGTTGCGGATGCAGCGCCAGCAGACCGAGTGCAGTCATTAGGTGAGTCTTGCCACCGCCCATGGCCTGGGCCAGCTCGAAGGCGGCTTGATCCGACAGCCCTGCGAGACGCAAGAGTCCCTCGCGGAACAGTGCTTCCATCCCCTGCGTGATGTAGTTCCGGGCGAAGAACGCGCGCCCGTCCCCTTGGTTGTTGGTCAGGTCGGAGAGATTCTCGATTGCCTCGGTCATCCGGTAGTCGTTGACCATCGGATGGATCTTGCAGGCGTCACGAACGGTAGCCAGCACGGTCAGTTCCTCGATGTCCAGGCACGCAAGCTCAGCGCGGGCAGTCCAGTCGCACATCATCACGTCCAGCCCATTCGCCAGCCCGCGATGGTTGCGCTGCGGCGTGGCGTAGCGCCGCCTTCACGCCCGGGGCGATGTGGCAGGTGACGGTTTCGGTTGGCTTCGCGGCATGATCCGGTAACGCCCCGGCCATGCTTTTCCTGTGCCGACAATGTAACGCGGAACCCCGGCAAGCAGGGAACCCTGAATCTGCACTGAGTCATTAACGGGCCGGACAAAACCCGATCGGTGCGGGGCAAACGCGCTCGACGCCGTGGCGGCTCGGCGAGCGCCTATTGACCGAAGCGCTCCCGTGGACGCGGGCGCCCCTACCCAAACGCGCTGCGACTCGCGGCGCAAGGCGTTCCCAGGCCATGCCCACCCTCCCGACGCCTACCCCGGCCTCGCGTGGGCGCTCGTGGACACAGCTCGCGCGCGCTTGGCTGCTGTCACGGATTCTTCATCTTTTATATACGCCTCTTCGTATATGTTACCGGGTTGGCGACGTCGGTCTGAGGCCGAGAAACCGCGCTCGGAGGGCCGCCCAGTGGCGTTGTGCGCAGGGGAAAGCGCACGACGCCGGCGGCGTTGAGCTAGCGCATTGCCTGACCAGACAGGCACTAAGGCCGCGGCGCCTACATCAACGGCAACCCGGGAGACGACACACATGAGCATCCGCATCGGCATCAACGGTTTTGGGCGCATGGGGCGACTGGCCCTCCGGGTCGGTTGGGAGCAGCGCGGTGCAGGTGCGGGCCTGGCGTTCACGCATGTCAATGAGATCGCCTGTGATGCCGCCGCCTCGGCCCACCTGCTCAAATTCGACTCGGTGCACGGACGTTGGGGCCATGAGTGCGCCGGCGACGGCGACGCGCTGGTCGTCAACGGGGAGCGCATGGGCTACAGCAGCCACAAGACCATCGCCGAGACCGACTGGTCCGGCTGCGACATCGTCATCGAGGCCACCGGCAAGCACCACAAGCAGCCCGAGCTGCTGCAGGGCTATCTGCAGCAGGGCGTCAAGAAGGTGTTGGTCGCGGCGCCCACGCCAGGCGCGCTAGAGATCGTCTACGGCGTCAACCACAGCCGCTACGTGCCGAGCGAGCATGCCATCGTCACCGCGGCCTCCTGCACCACCAACTGTCTAGCGCCCGTAGTGAAGGTGATGCATGAGCAAGTGGGCATCCTGCACGGCAGCATGACGACGCTGCACAACATCACCAACACCCAGCGCATCGTCGATCTGGGCCACAAGGATCTGCGCCGCGCCCGCGCCTGCGGCGAGTCGCTGATCCCCACCACCACGGGCTCGGCGAAGGCCATCACCAAGATCTTCCCGGAGCTCAGCGGCAAGCTCAACGGCCATGCGGTGCGGGTGCCGCTGCTCAACGCCTCGCTGACGGACTTTGTGTTCGAGGCCGCCCGGCCGGTGACGGCCGCGGAGATCAACGCCTTGTTCCATGACGCCGCCGCCGGCGAGCTGGCCGGCATCCTCGGCTACGAGGAACGCCCGCTGGTGTCGGTGGACTATCGTGATGATCCGCGCTCATCCATTGTGGATGCCCTCTCCACCATGGTTATTGACGACACCCAGGTGAAGATCTACGCCTGGTACGACAACGAATGGGGCTATGTGAATCGGATGATCGATATTGCACAAATGCTCGCGCGGAGCCTGTGAAGGCGTTGATTGGAAGATCCTGCTGACCGTCTTCGCGACAGTATTCGTCGCCGAGCTCGGCGACAAGACGCAGCTGGCAACCTTGCTGTTTGCCGCAGACAAAGAGGTCAGCAAGTGGCTGGTCTTCATCGGCGCGTCTCTCGCGCTCATTGCCACCAGCGCAGTCGGCGCGTTGGCCGGCGGCTTGGTGTCGGAGTATGTCAGCCCACGTATGCTGCAGATCGTCGCCGGCATCGGCTTCATCGCCATTGGCATCTGGACACTCTGGAAGTAAACCTCGCTGTCAGCCGCACATGAACGCAGCCACCCGTAACTATCTGACCGTCACCGCCGGATACTGGGCCTTCACCATCACCGATGGTGCCATCCGCATGCTCGTGGTGCTGTATTTCCACCAGCTCGGTTATTCGCCGTTCGAGGTGGCGATGCTGTTCCTCTTCTACGAGGTCTTCGGCATCATCACCAACCTGGTGGGCGGCTGGCTCGGGGCGCGCATCGGCCTGAACCTCACCATGCACATCGGTATGGCGCTGCAGGTGGTGGCCCTGCTGATGCTAACGGTGCCAGACCCCTGGCTATCGGTGGTGTATGTCATGGCCGCTCAGGCCCTGTCCGGCATCGCCAAGGACCTCAACAAGATGTCCGCGAAGGCCACGGTCAAGACCCTGACCGGGGAGGGCGCCGGGGCCGAATCCAAGCTGTTCCGCTATGTCGCGGTGCTCACCGGTTCCAAGAATGCATTGAAGGGCGCCGGATTCTTCGTCGGCGCGGCTTTACTGCAGGGCTTCGGCTTCCGCGACGCGCTGTTCATCCTCGCCGGCGGGCTGTTTGTGGTGATGCTGGTCACGGTGGTGCTGCTGCCGTCCGGCGTCGGCAAGCTCAAGGAAAAGGCCAAATTCACGCAGGTCTTCTCCAATACCCCGGCCATCAACTGGCTCTCGGGTGCCCGCTTCTTTCTTTTCGGCGCCCGCGACGTCTGGTTCGTGGTGGCGCTGCCGGTCTATCTCTATTCTGTGCTCGACTGGGAATACACAGCCGTTGGCGCCTTCCTCGCGCTCTGGGTCATCGGTTACGGTGTCGTTCAGGCGGGCGCCCCGGCGCTGATCCGCCCCAATCGGCATGGACAGGGCCCCAGCGGGCGCACCGCCCTGCTCGGCGCACTGGTGCTGGCGGTTGTGCCGGCCGGCATTGCGTGGGCCTTGGTGGAAGGCCCCTCCCTGGGCTGGGAGCCGGCGCCGATCCTGATCATTGGGCTTGTCGTGTTCGGTGTCGTCTTCGCCATCAACTCCGCCGTTCACTCCTACCTCATCCTGGCCTATGCCGATGCCGACAAGGTCGCGCTCAACGTCGGCTTCTACTACATGGCCAATGCGGGCGGTCGGCTCGCCGGCACCGTGCTCTCCGGCTTGATCTTCCAGCTCCAGGGTCTGGAGGGCTGCCTGTGGTGGTCCACCGGCTTCGTGCTCGCCGCCGCCGTGCTCTCGCTCTGGTTGCCGCGCGCGCCGCAGGTAGCCGCCCGGCCCGCTGCGCCGCCGCACCCGGCGCTGGTTGAGGCCGATGGCGTTATCGAGCCAACCCGCCTGGCCGAGCTCTACGCGCCCATCTCAGGTCGGGTTCAGGACTGCTCGGTGCGCGAGGGCGACAGCGTCACGGCCGGACAGGTCTTACTGCGCATTGTGCCGACGCAGCCCGACGCCGCCGAGCACAGCATCCAGGCGCCTTGGGACGGCGCGGTGGCGCGGGCCCATGTGCGCGTTGAAGGGCGCGAGGTGGCGGCACAGGCCCTGCTGTTCGAACTCTTCGATCCAAACAGCCTGGTGCTGCGCTTCGCTGTCGACGGCTCGCAGGCCGTCGGCCTGGCAGCTGGCCAACGGATCCAAGCCCGACTCAACGGCGCGCCGGGCAGTGCCATCGACCTCACGCTCACCCGCGCCTGGCCGGCCCTCGAGCCGCAGACGGGTCGGCGCGTCTTCGAGGCACACATTCCCGCGCAGGCCGGCCTTGCCATCGGCGC
>CAZGCI010000035.1:9728-38673 GCA_964524185.1 uncultured Thiohalocapsa sp.
CAAGTGCGCGCAGAGCCCGCCATCGCCGTGCAGCTTCCGGCCTCGACGCTTGGGGCCCTGCCGACAGGGTGATGAGCGCAGCCCTGATGTCGTGACGGGCCGCTGGACACGACCGAGCACGGCTCGGTCGCGCCGCTCGGCACGGGGTCGTTGAACCCGCTTTGCGGCCTTGGTGCATCGGCAGAGATGCTGTGCCGTCCGGCGATCACCTGCTTAGCTTCGGCAGTATCGAGACCGCGCCCCAGACCAAGCTCGAAGCATCGCTCCGCGCTGTCGCGGCGCTCCTGGCGCTCTGCGCCGCGTTTGCGCCGGTAGGAACAGGAGCCGCCGCGCCGCGTTTGCCGCCTGCCCTGGTCTCAGGGCTGTAAGGGCGCAACGCTAGGCCCCGGCTTGGTCCTCCGCCTCCTCCTCCCGCTCCCGCTGCTGCAGCTCCCACATGGCGGCGTAGAGGCCGCCGTCGAGGAGGAGCTTGCCGTGGCTGCCGTGCTCGACGACGCGCCCGTCATCCATCACCAGGATGCGGTCTGCGTCGACGATGGTGGACAGGCGGTGCGCGATGGCGAGCGTGGTGTGATGCTCTGCCACCTCGGTCAGGGTCTGCTGAATGGCTTGCTCGGTGTGGCTGTCGAGGGAGGAGGTGGCCTCGTCGAAGATCATAATGCGCGGCCGCTTCAGGATGGCACGGGCAATGGCAACGCGCTGCTTCTCGCCACCGGAGAGCTTTAAGCCCCGCTCGCCGACGATGGTGTCCCACCCGTCCGGCAGGCTTTCGATGAATTTGCGGATGTGCGCCAAGTCGGCGGCGTGCTCCAGCTCCGCGAAGCTGGCCTCCGGGCGCCCATAGGCGAGGTTGTAGCGAATGCTGTCGTTGAAGAGCACGGTGTCCTGCGGAACGATGCCGATGGCCGCCCGCAGGCTCTGTTGCGTAACTGTGCGTATGTCTTGGTCGTCGATAAGAATGCGCCCGCCGGTCACGTCATAGGAGCGAAACAACAGGCGCGCCAACGTGGACTTGCCGGCACCGCTGTGCCCCACCACGGCCACCTTCTCGCCGGGCTCGATGCGAAAGCTGACGTCCTTGAGGATTGTCCGCTCCGGCGTGTAATGGAAATCGACATGCTCCAGGCGCACCGCACCGCGCTTTAGCACGAGGGGCGGCGCGCCGGCGGTATCTTGGATCTCCGGCTCGCGCTCCAGCAGCTTGAAGACCAGATCCATATCCGCCAGCGCGTATTTGATCTGCCGATAGACGATGCCGAGGAAGCCGAGGGGAATGAACAGCTGCAGCATAAAGGCGTTCACCAGCACCAGGTCGCCAATGCTCATGGTGCCCTGCACCACGCCGTTGGCTGCAAAGAACATAATGCCGGTGACGCCGAGCGCGATGATGCTGCCTTGGCCGAAGTTCAACAGCGACATGGAACTCTGGCTCTTAACGGCGTATTCTTCCCATTCCGTCAGAGTGCCGTCGTAGCGATCGAGCTCCATACGCTCGTTGCCGAAGTACTTCACCGTCTCGTAATTCAACAGGCTGTCGAAGGCCTGGCTGTTGGCTTGGCTGTCCAGCACGTTCATGCGCCGGCGGTAGTCCATGCGCCACTCGGTAATGGCGAAGGTGAAGGCGATGTAGACGACGACGGTGCCGAAGGTCACCAAGGTGAACACCAAGGCATACTTCGTGAGCAGCACCGCCGCCACCAGCGTGAACTCCACCAGGACCGGGATCACACTAAACACCAGGTAGTTCATGATGGTGGACACCGAGCGCGTGCCGCGCTCGAGATCCCGACTCACCGCACCACTTTGACGCTCCAGGTGATAACGCAGCGAGAGCTGATGCAGGTGCTCCAGCACCCGAGTGGAGAGGCGGCGCATGGCCCGATACCGCACGCGGGCGAAGATCACGTCCCGCAATTCGTTGAAGAGCGAGCCCGACAGCTTGAACGCACCGTAGGCAAGCAGCAGGGACACCGGCAGCACAAGCGCCTGTGCCTCGGCACGCTCGAACGCATCTACGATGTCCTTGAGCACCAGCGGCACGCCGACGTTGGCAAACTTGGCCAACACCAGACAGGCCAGCGCCAGCGCCGCCCGCCCGCGGAACTCCCACAGGAAGGGCAGCATGCCCCGGAGGTTATGCCAATCCCGGCGGTTCTTGTGGATCTCTTCGGTGGCGAAAATACGATTGACCATAGCGACTGCTGGCTTGAACGGCTGACAGAACTGGAGACGCACCGGGGACAGGGTAACGAGTTTCACCGGGCACGTACCGCGCACGACAAGGCCCAAGGCGCAACCGCCGACGCGAGGGGAGCGCGTCCGCGCCTCGGCCCCTCGACAATTGAGAGCCGCCTGCCGCAACCCAACTTCCCGGGGTCAAGTCAGCAGGAGGAGACATCATGGCCAAAGCAAGCAACGAGCCCATGCTGGACAGCAGCGGCTGCGCGATGCAGGAGCCGTTCGCGCTACAGGTGTTGGGAGCGGATATGGAACCGGAATTTCCCGACCAGTGCATCGTGATCATCGAGCCCACGGCGGTTTGTCGCAACGGCATGTATGTCTTCGCGGAGGTCGAAGGGGTGCGTTGGTTTCGGCAGTATCTGCGCGACGAGCACGGCCGCGAGCAGTTGGTGGCGCTAAATGGCCTGTATCCAGCGATCGACCTGAATGGGCTCGACTGGACGGTGCTCGGTGTCATCATCCAGCGCAACATCCGCCGCAAGGTCAAGAGCTACACCTATGCCGACGGGCCCTCCAACCAGCCGCAAGGCCACATGAACGCCGTCGACATCACCGCATCGTGACCGCCACATCACCCGCCAGCCGGCTGCACCAGCGGAAGCAGGCAGGCTGCGGCCCGGGGCGGAGAGACCGCTTGACCATTCCGGTACACAGACGCCGCGCCGGCTGGCCGGCTGCTGCACTGCTGTTGCTCTTGACCGGCTGCCAGGAGGCGCAGCAAGAAACCGACGCCACCGCCGAAGGGCCACGCCCGCAGTCGAGCGGGCACCTCGTGACCTCCGTCGTCGCCGAGCGCGCGCCGGTTTCAACCCAACACGAGCGCCCAGGCACGCTGCGGTTGCGCCGCCTGGTCCGGCTGCATGCGCAGGAGGAGGGCCGCATCCAAGCGCTGGATGTGTTCGAGGGCGACCGCGTGAGCGCCGGCGACCTGCTGGTGCGTCTGGATGACGCCGTGCTGCGCGCTGAGTTGGAAAAGACCCGCGCGACGCTGGCGCAGAAGCAACTCGACCTGAAGCGCTTTCAGGACCTGGCGGAGCGCAACGCCGCCTCGCAGGACGATCTGGCCCAGGCGCGCACCGCCTTGGCCCTCGCCGAGGCCGACCTGACGCTCCTGGAGCTGCGCCTCGCCGACACGCGCATCAGTGCACCCTTCGCCGGTGTCATCACCCAGCGCATGGCGGAGCCCGGCGACTTCGTCACCAAGAATACCCACCTGCTGACCCTCGCCGACCCCGCTTCCCTGGTGGCGGCGGTCTCTGTGTCCGAGCTGGTATTGCCGCACATCGCCGAGGGCGATCCGGCGCGCATCCGCATCGACGCCCTCGGCGGGCAACGCTTTGCGGGCGAGATTCTCCGCATACACCCAACCTTGTCGGAGGCCAACCGCCAGGCCAAGGTCGAAATCCGTTTCGAGGCAATTCCGGAAGGCGCCCGCGCCGGTCAGTTCGTCCGCGCGGAGCTCGACACCGCCGCCGTCACCCGACTGCTGGTGCCCTTCCGCGCGCTGCAGCAGGACCGTGACGGCCAGTTCGTCTGGGTCATCGAGTCTGGCAAAGCCGCCCGCCGCCCCGTGGACATCGGCATGCGCATTGCCGATCAAGTCGAGGTGCTGAAAGGGCTCGACTCGGGGGCCCGGGTTGTCACCCGCGGCTTCCTCGGCCTGGCAGAGGACAAACAGGTGGAGCGCGTGGACGACGACGCGAGACCGTCCATCGCCGCCCCCGACACAGCACCGGAGCAGGTGCAAAGTATCCCCTAGCACGGTGATACGTCAGACCGACGAACGACTCGGGTGGCGGCACGCCAGCGGGTCGTTCGCGGGACAGGCCCCAGGGGCCGGGGGCCAGGGCGCGGACGCACAGTTCTGGTATGAGCGGTTGCGCCACGGCCCTTGGCACTTTCCCCCTACCGGCGCCTGGCATACGAGGCGGCGTGCAACACTTCTGCGCGGCCCCGCGCAGGTCTAGCACTGTCCCAGCTGCGTGACCCATGCGCGCGCTAAGCGCTGCGCGTGGTCTTCTACTGGAGTTCAGCTGCCACGCCATCCGAGCCGGGCGGTGTGATAGTGGGGTGTCGGCAGCTGGCAACAGCGGCGCGAGGACGGGCGCTTCTATACCCGTCGCGCATGGGTTTTCGGGCAAGCGAGGTGCGTCGCGCGTGCCCGAGCGCAAGGCACGACGACGAGTCATAGTCGGCACTATAACGAGGAGTCGTCAGCTGCGATCGGGTGCGAGAGGCGTGCATCGCGGCCGAAAACCCACGTGTGACGTGTATATCGACAACGTATGCACTGGGAATGGGAGTCGCGACGGCCTCACCCCTGCGCAGCCCGCTGCTCCGCGGCCCGTACGCAGCGCAGGACGCCGTAGGGGTACTGCCCTTCCAGCGCGTCGAAGACGGGCTTCAGGGGGATACTCGGGCCGTCGGCGAGCTGTCGCAGGGCGTTGCGGATGCGCTTGAGGTCGGCGTCTGGTAAGTCCACGACCTCGGACAAGTCCGCGGCCCCGGCCTCGACGCAGCGAGCCAGGTGGGTCCACACGGTGCTCGGTGCCAGGCCGCGGCGTTCGGCGACCGCCGCCACGTCGAGCCCCTGGCGCAGCAGTACCAGCGACGCGAGGTCGGTGTCCCGGGGGCCGTCGTCGCCCGGTGCCGGCGGCGGGCGTACGGCCAGATCCCGCGCGGGGCGCTCCGGCAGCGCGGGCAGGCCCGCGGGGCGGCCGTACTCGGCCGCATGGGCGGCGAGCACGCCGAGAAAGTCCTCACCGTAGCGTTCCAGTTTGATGGCGCCGACGCCGGTGATGCGGCTGAATTCATCCTGGTTGCGCGGGCGGTAGCTGACCATCTCCCGCAGCGCCACGTCGCCGAAGATCATATAGGGGGCAATCTGCTGCTCCACCGCCAGCTCGCGGCGGCGCTCGCGCAGTCGCTCCCACAGCACCTGGGCCTCGGGGTCCGCCGGGGCGCCGATCTGGCTAGTGCGCCGCTCGCCGCGGGTCTTCGCTGAGCGCGCTTGGTCTGGATCACGTCGCAAGCGGATCTGCTGCTCGCCACGCAGCAACGGGCGTGCCTGCTCCGTGAGCCTGAGGCCGCCGTGGCCTTCCAAGTCCACCGCGGCGAGGCCTGCGGCCACCAATTGGCGGTAGACGGACTTCCACTGGTTGGCGCTCAGCTCCTTGCCGATGCCGTAGGTACTAAGCCGATCGTGGCCGAAGCGCTGGATGCGGGCATTGGCCTTACCCAGGAGCACGTCCGTCAAATGCGCGGCGCCGAAGCGCTGGCCGGTGCGGTAGATGCAAGAGAGCGCCTTCTGCGCGGCCACTGTGCCGTCCCAGGTGTCCACCGGCGTGAGACACGTATCGCAATTGCCGCAGGGCTCGGGCAGTGGCTCGCTGAAATAGTTGAGCAGCGTGCGCCGGCGGCACTCGATGGTCTCGCAAAGCCCCACTAGGGCATCGAGCTTGTGATGCTCCACGCGCTTGAAGCGCTCCTCGGCCTCGCCGGAGTCGATGATCCGGCGCAGCGTGATGACGTCGGACAGGCCATAGCAGAGCCACGCATCCGCCGGCAGGCCGTCGCGACCGGCGCGGCCCGTCTCCTGGTAGTAGGCCTCAACGCTCTTCGGGAGATCTAGATGGGCGACGAAGCGCACGTCCGGCTTGTCGATGCCCATGCCAAAGGCAATGGTCGCCACCACCACCACGTGATCCCCCTGAATGAACTTGGCCTGCCGCGCTCGGCGCTCCTCGGCGGAGAGGCCCGCGTGGTAGGCGATAGCATCGAAGCCCTGCGCGCGCAGCAGTTCCGCGGTCTCGTCCACCTTCCGCCGCGACAGGCAGTACACGATGCCGGCGTCCCGCGGGTGCTCGGCGCGTAGGAAGTCCAGCAATTGCCGGCGCGGCTGGGTCTTCTCGACGATGCGGTAGCGAATGTTCGGCCGATCGAAGCTGGAGACGAACTGCGCCGCCTGCCCCAGCTGCAGGCGGGTGACGATCTCATTGCGGGTGGGGGTGTCGGCGGTGGCCGTGAGCGCGATGCGCGGAATGTCCGGCCAGCGCTGGTGGAGACGGTCCAGCTGGATGTATTCGGGGCGGAAGTCGTGCCCCCACTGGGACACGCAATGGGCCTCGTCGATGGCGAAGAGCGCCGGCCGCACCCGTTCCAAGAGACCGAGAAAGCGCGCCGTCAGCAGCCGCTCCGGCGCCACGTAGAGCAGATCCAGCATGCCCTCCAGCAGCGCCCGCTCCACCCGTTGTTGCGCGTCCGGCAGAAGTGACGAGTTCAGGAATTCGGCCCGCACCCCAAGCTGGCGTAAGGCATCTACCTGGTCCTGCATCAGCGCGATGAGGGGCGACACCACGATGCCGGTGCCAGCGCGCAGCAGCGCCGGAATCTGATAACAGAGCGACTTGCCGCCCCCCGTCGGCATCAGCACCAACGCATCGCCGCCGCCCGTCACGTGCTCGATGATCTGCTGCTGCGCGCCGCGGAAGCTCGCGTAGCCGAAGACGCGGTTCAGGATGTCGAGGGGCTTATCGGGCAGCCTGTCGGGCAGCATCTCGGGCATGGCCTAAGTCCTCGTGGCGGTATTACCGGCACTAGTTTGCTTGACCGCGCCAGGTGTTTGCAGATGCGTCCAAGTTTTCCACACCGTGTGGTCTGCTCGGCGCCGGCCGGGGGGCAGCATGACCGTAGGTGGGTCAAGGCAGGGCACGCAGGAACGCCAGCACCTGCGTCGCCGCAGCGTCGAGGTTGTCTGACCAGCTGTGGCCGGACAGCTTGCGGGGCTTGAAGCTGTGCTCGCCGTCGCTGATCCATGCCACCTGCACGTTCGTGCTGAGCCGATAGCCAGCCACGTCATCCCGATGACCAAAGGGATCGCGCTCGCCCTGGCAGATGAGCGCTGGGGTGCGGAGCTCGGCGAGGGCCTCTAACCGCGTGCGCTCGGGCTTGCCGGGGGGATGGAAGGGGTAGCCGAGGCAGACCAGACCCGCTGCACTAACCTCGTCTGCGAGCCTCGCCGCCATGCGCCCGCCCATGGACTTGCCGCCGATGGCAAGCCGCTCGGCGCGCGCCTGCTCGGCGGTGATCACCGCACGCAGCGTCTCCAGCAGTTTCGGCTCGCGATCCGGTGGTCGGCGCCGGCCGTCGGCAGCGGTCTTGGCCATATAAGGGAACCAGGGCCGCACCACACGCACGCCGCCCCGCGCAAGCCGATCTGCCATGGCGCTCATAAATGGGCTATCTGGACCCTGCCCGGCACCGTGCGCCAGAATCAACACCCTGCTGGCCTGCGCCGGCCCGTTCTCCAAGGGTTGTGGCACCCACGCGGTCATGATCATCCTCCCGGGGTCTCAGACTATGCGCACTGACTGCAGGTCGCGGCGCTACCACGGGACGCTGCCTTGAGCCCCAACCGCGCCGGGCGCATCATCCGCCCCTCACCTGACGACGGAGGAGCTGACACGATGCAGGCCATACTCATGCGCCGATCTGGCGGGCCCGACGTGCTCGCCGAAACCGAGCTGCCCGTGCCGGCGTTGCAACACGCGAGCGACGTCCTGGTGCGCCTGCACGCCGCTGGCGTCAACCCGGTGGATGCCAAGATCCGCGCCAAGGGGCCCATGCTGCCGGAGACCCTGACCGCCGTGCTGGGCTGCGACGGCGCCGGTGTGGTGGAGGCGGTGGGCGAGGCGGTGACGCGGTTCAAGCCCGGCGATGCGGTCTGGTACTGTCATGGTGGCCTCGGCGGCCCGCATGGCAATTATGCCGAGTATGCCGTCGTCGACGAAGCCATTGCCCAGCCCAAGCCCGCTTCCCTCAGCTTTGTACAAGCAGCCGCTGCCCCACTGGTGTTGATCACCGCCTGGGAAGCACTCCACGACCGGGCCTGCATCGGCGCCGGTGACACCGTGCTGATCCATGCCGGGGCCGGCGGCGTCGGCCATGTGGCCATACAGCTGGCGCGCGTCGCCGGTGCCCGGGTCGCCACCACCGTGAGCAGTGCGGAGAAGGCCGAGTTCGCGCACGGACTCGGCGCCGAATTTACCATCGATTACCTGAACGAGGATCTCGCCGGCGCCATTGCAGACTGGACCGGCGGACGCGGCGTCGATGTCTGCTTCGACACGGTGGGGCCGGAGGTCTTCGCCCGCAGCATCGACGTCATGGCCGTCTATGGAGACTTGGTGACGATCCTGGACCCAGGCCCCATCAACCTCAAGGAGGCCCGTCATCGTAACCTGCGCATCGCCCTGGAGCTGATGCTCACACCGCAGCTCAAGCAGATGCCGGAGGCCCTGGCCCACCAAGGCGAGATCCTGCGCCGGTGCGGCGCGCTGTTCGATGCCGGCGAGCTGCAGGTGGAAATCGCGGACACCTATCCCCTTGCACAGGCCGCCGACGCCCACCGCCGACTCGAGGCGGGCGGTATGCAGGGCAAGCTCGTGCTGACCATGCCGGGCGTGTGAGCTGATCGCCACCAGGCCGCCATGCTCCGCGTCGCCATCGTCTCCGACACTCACGGGGTACTGGACCCGCGCATCGCCGAGGTGGTGGCGGACTGTGATCTGGCGGTCCATGGTGGCGATATTGGCGGCGCCGCTGTCCTCGATGCGCTGGAGCCGCGCACCGGCCGTGTGGCCGCCGTGCTCGGCAACAACGACGTGCCGCACAAATGGCCAGCGGCGGACCAGCATCTGCTCGCCGCGCTGCCACTGGAGGCGACGGAGGACTTACCCGGCGGCCGACTGGTGGTGGTGCACGGCCATCGCACGCCGGCGAGGGACCGACACACTCGACTGCGCCGAAACTTCCCGGACGCCAGGGCCATCGTCTATGGCCACAGCCATCGGCTAGTCGTGGACCAGGATACCGACCCCTGGGTGCTCAATCCCGGTGCCGCTGGACGGGAGCGCACCTTCGGCGGGCCCTCCTGCATGGTGCTGAGCACGAGCGAGGACGAGTGGTCGCTGGCGGTGCACCGCTTCCCGGTCGCCCGCGCTGCCGCCAGTGCTGCCGCCAAGAACGCCGCTGCCAAGACCGCCGCTTCCGGTGCTCCTGCCGTTGCGGCCCGAGGGCCGCGGCCCGCTAGGCGCTGACCCCGCCCCAACGGACAGCGCGTTGGGGCACGGGCTAGCCTTTTTGTCGGCCGCGTGCCGCGCATCGGCACCCATATGACCGTTCGTCGGAAAATCAGCGGATAGCGCCTTTGCGGCGTGCAAACGCCGAAATCTCGTCTACGCTGAAAGTCAATGAAAACTCACATCCAGTGAGCCCACCCGCCCCCACCCGGGGCGCGCGCAGTCCGGGGCGCTAACTCCGGACACAAACAGGCCGGCGCCATAGCGTCGGCCTTTGTTTTTGTCACTCACCAGTTCGTGACGACTTCGGGCGCGCGATTGGGCCCGCGACTCGTCTTAGCAGCCGTTGAACCGAGACACAGCCGTTCCAGCCGCCGGCACGGCGCCAAAACCACCCAAGTCCTTGCTGCGCGCAGTCGGCCGGGCCGTCGCCGAGCACACCATGATCCGCGACGGCGACCGCATCCTGCTCGGCGTTTCCGGCGGCAAGGATTCGCTGTCGCTGCTGGCGATCCTCAACCACCTGCAGACCTACGCGCCGGTGCGCTTCGAGTTCGCCGCTATCACCGTGGACCCCCAGGTGCCGGGCTTCGTGCCGGCACAACTGGCGACACACATGGATACGCTGGGCGTACGCTGGCTCCTAGAGGCTCAGCCAATCATGGACGAAGCCCGTGCGCGCATGAGCGGCGACTCGTTCTGCGCCTATTGCGCACGCATGAAGCGGGGCATCATGTACCGGCTCTGCCGCGAGCATGGTTACAACGTGCTGGCGCTGGCCCAGCATCTGGACGACCTCGCCGAGAGCCTGCTCATGTCGCTGTTCCGCGGTGGACAGCTGCGCACCATGAAGGCCCACTACCGCAATGATGCCGGTGATCTGCGAATCATTCGGCCCCTGGTCTATGCGCGGGAGCGACAGCTGGCGGCCTTCGCCGTCGCGGCGGCGTTGCCGGTGGTCCCCGACAGCTGCCCCGCGTGCTTTGACATGCCCACGGAGCGCGAGCGCATCAAACGGCTGCTCGCGGCCGAAGAGGCCCAGAACCCACAGGTCTTCCAGAGTCTGCTCCACGCCATGCAACCGCTCCTGCATGAGGCCGGCGCACCCTGACGTGGCCCGCTACGCCGAGCACTCCGCAACCGCCCTACCCCGACTGCCGCAAGCCCGCGGGTCATCACTCGCGCGCGACCGGTCGCTGCTGCCGCCGCTGTCTTGACGCAAGTGGACTAGGCTTAGGGCAACGGCGGCCCGCTCGACGCGGTTCGCGCAGGGCAGGATGCACTGCCAAGCTTGGCAACGCTCAGGGATAGGCCGTGGAGGGTCAAGGGGATCGCATCCTCCCGTCGCATGCCGGTTGCGGCGCGGAACAGCCGACATCCGGCCTGTCTCCTGGCGGTGGTTAAAGCGCCGCAGTCAGGGTGTCCGTAGCGGAGCGAAGCAATGGGCATGCAGCGGAATTATCGCGTTCTCATATGCACCGGACACGGGTTGCAATGCTTGCTGACAGAGGGTATCGACACCTGTCTCGGGCTGCCCCGGCTGACAGCGCTGGAGCAGACGGCGCCGTGGGTGCTCGGCGCCTTTGATCTGCGCGGCGAGCTCGTGCCGGTCGTGGACCTCGGTGTGTTCTCGGGCGGGCCTGCGCCGCTCGCGGCCATCACGGATTTGGTGCTGGTGGTGCTCGCGGGTGGCTTCCCGTTGGGTCTGTACAGCGCGCGGCCCGTGCGCATCGAGCCCTCGACGTCGGCATGGCCGACGTTTGCTGCGGCGCATAGCATCGACCTGAGCCAACTCCCGCTCGCCGCACCAGCCAACGTCGCTGCGACGAGCGCGGAGCGGCGGCTCGCGCGCTTCGAGCGCCGGCTCACGAGCCAGGCCCTGCGGCGCCTGGAGCAGCGCGCGCGCTGTTACGGCGAGTTCGCAGGCTCACCGCAACTGCAGCCGGTGCCAACACCCGCACTGCATGGATAATCAATCGGGCGCGCAGGCGGCCCGGTACAAGGGCTGCATCGCGGGGTCTGTGCACCAGGGGCACCGTCCTCAAGGCCGGCCGCGGATCGCTGCAGCTTGTCGGCGCAGACCCTGCAGCCGCAGGGCGCCGCACCCTTGGGCTCAAGCCCGCCAGCCCGCGAGCAGTTCCATGCAGATGCGATTCATCGCGCGGGCACGCTCGGCGCTGTCAGCCTCGGTGTAGGCGCGCAGCTCCGGTGCATTGCCCGACGGGCGCAGGTGCGCGATCTCACCGCTCGCAAAGGTCAGACGCACGCCATCCGTGCAATCCACGGCCAGGACTTCGCCGAAGTGTGGGCCGAAGACGGCACTGGCCGCCTCCAGATCAGCGGCCTCATCGCCGCTGGCCAAGCTGGCCAGCCGCTCGGCGCTCAGCGCTGTGGGAAATTCCTTGATGCGGTCACTGAACGTGAAACGCGGCGGCAGTTCCGCCGCCAACGCGGCAACCGGCACGCCGCGTCGGCGCACGGCACCCAAGATGCTGACCGCGACGATGAGGGCGTCGCGGGTGGGCAGCGCCGGCAGGCGCCGGCTGTCGCGGGCGATATCGGTCTCCAACAGGAAGCCGCCGTTCGCCTCGTAGCCCACCACCGGGGCAAGACCCTGCTCACGCAGGACATGCATGCCGGCGATCACATAGGGCGAGCCGATGCGGGTGCGTAGCACGGCCTTGAAGCAGCCGCAGCGCTCCACGGCGGTGTTGGAGCTGACCGGTGTCACCACGCCCGCGGCACCGAGTTCTCGGGCACAGAGGATGCCTGCGATGTCCCCGCGCAGCCATTGGCCGTCGGCATCGGCCACCAACGGCCGGTCGCCATCGCCGTCGGCGGAGACGAGGGCGTCGAACTCAGCTTCCGCGGCCCATGCCTTTGCCAGCGCCACGTCCTCCGGGCGGATGGCCTCGGTATCCACGGGGATGAAGCTGTCGGCGCGACCGAGCCGAGTCACCTGTGCGCCGAGCCCGCTCAGCACCGCGTAGTAGGCGTCGCGCGCAACGCTGGAGTGCTCATAGAGGCCCACGCGCAGCCCAGCCAGCCAGTTCCGCGGAAAGAAGGCCAGGTAGCGGGAGATATAGGCCTCCAGCGCAACAGAGTCCGCAAGGGGCAGCGGCAACGCCCCGCGCAGGCTGCCGTCATCGGCAAAATCGGCAATGGACAGATCCACCGCCTGGGCACGGATGCCGTGTTCATCCGCTTTGAGGATTTCGCCCGTCGGCAGGTTGAACTTGATGCCGTTGCGGTCGTCCGGGATGTGCGAGCCCGTCACCATCAGCGTCGGCATGCCCCGGGCGATGCCGTAGGCGGCCAGCGCCGGTGTCGGGATGCGCCCCAAGTTGCGCGGCCGGCAGCCCGCCGCCCGCACCGCTGCGGCACAGGCCGTCATGATGCGCCCGCTGCTGGGGCGGTAGTCCGCGGCGAGGCCGACGTCACCGCTGGCCCCGAGCTGACCGGCACTGCGCAGGTATTGCAAAAAGCCCAGGGTGTAGGCGAAGCAGACACGGTCGGTCATGTCCGCCACACGCCCGCGCGCGCCACTGGTGCCGAACTGGACACCACTTGCGGCCATCAGGTCGTCAATTTTGAGCACGGCATCGTCTCGTGGAAAGGCGCCTTCCGGAGAAGGCTGACTGCATCATTTTAGCAAGCCCCGGTGAGCGCTCCTGTGGCGGCGAGCGCGGCCACCTTGGGCCCATGCCAGCGTGCGTGCGTCGCGAGGCGAGCACCGACCCGCATCCGGGAGTCAACTCGCCGCCGTCCATCGGCATTTTTTCCCTACTGGAACCGTGCTATGGTCCGCGTCGTTCACCGCCAGCGTGCGCACGCCGGGGAGAACAACTTTTGCGACAGCCGCACTGCCTCAAGGTGCGCCCACCATCGCACCGAGACCACTGACAAAGGAGCGATCCGCATGATCGACAGCAAACGCCTCTTACTTGGCGCATCCGCCGCCGTGCTCGGACTGGCCCTGACACCTGTGCTGGCGCAGACCGGCGCCGCACCCGCCGCGCCGGCGCCGGCGCCCGCGCAACAGCAGCCTGCGGAGCCGGCGGCACCGCCGCCGCCCGCTCCCGCTGCGGCACCCGCACCCGAGCAGGCCAGCACTGAGATGCAACAGCGCATGGAGGCCGCCGACGCCGAGCGCAGCCAGCGCTATCAGGAATTGCGCCAGCGCGCCGCCGAGGTGGGCCTCGAGCTCCCGGAGACGCCACCCTGGGCACAGACCGGGATGGAGCCGCCGGCCATGCCACCCATGCCCGAAGGGATGCCGCAGCCGCCCGCTGGCATGATGGACGAGCCCGCACCGATGACGCGGGAAGAGTTCGAGGCCATGCGCCTCGAGCGCTGGGAGGCCATGCGCGAGCGCGCGGCAGAGATGGGTCGCGAGCTGCCGGAGACGCCGCCCTGGGAGGCCGCGGAGCAACGCCGCAAGGAGATGCTGGCGAAGTATGAGGAATACCGCGCCATCATCGAGGCGATGACCGACGAGCAAAAGGAGGCGATCGCGGCACTGTTTGGCGGCGCCATGGGCGACAGACCGATGATGCCCAAGCGGCCGCACGGCGGCCCGATGGGCGGACCCGGCCCCCATCGCGGTGGGCAACCCTACGGCCGCGGCATGATGCCGGGCTACGGTATGGGCCCCGGTATGGGACCGGGCATGATGCCGATGATGCCCGAGCCTGAGGCCCCCGCAGACGCCCCAGCCGATGCGCAGCCCGCGGACGACGGCGCTGGCGAGGCCCCCGCCTCTGACGCCCCAGCGGCGCCGGAGCCGGCCCCGGCTGCGCCGGCGCAGCCCGCCAGCTGAGGCCAACTGACCGGTACGCGGCCCGTGCTCTGCGATGAACGGACCGCGTACCGGATTAAACAAGGCTCAGCGCTCAGGCCCAAAGCCGCTTCCCGAGCTGCTTCGGGCCGATGCCGCTTTAGCAACGCGCCCACGCCAGCCTTGACACACCCTCCTGTTTGAACCCTTTCCGGCCCGCGCCTGTTCCCGAGGCCTCGGGCACCGATCGCGCCGATCAGGTGCGCCGGGAGCATGCCATGAATGTGATCCGCAACGTCCTCGCTGCCGTCGGCCTCTTGACCATCGTCGTGCTGCTGTTTGCAGCGGTTACCCTAGGCCCTCGGCTGGCCGCCTTTGACCCGCAGTTTTCCCAGGCTTACGGCGAATTTGCCGGGCGCCTACTCGAAACCGGCGACCCGGGCGTGGCCATGATGTGGCATGAGCCCGTGGAAGAGGGCTTGAGTGTCGACGACGTCGTCACATCGCTGAAGAGCCTGGCCACCAACAAGAACCTGCTGTTCGTCGGTGAATCGCCCTTTTACCAGCAGGTGCAAGCCGTCACCGGCGAGGACTACCGTTACGTCAACTTCCTGTCCTTCTGCGACGCGCAGGTGGGGAAGATGATGTTGGAATACCGCGACCACTACAGCGGCTTCATGCCCTGCCGGATCGCACTGGTGGAAGACCGGCAAGGCAACCTCGCGCTCTATTCCATGAACCTCGACCTGATGATCTACGGCGGGGAGCCGCTGCCGCCGGAGCTCAAGGCCGAGGCCCTGCGCGTGCGCGACGTCATGCGCGAGATCATGCGCGGAGCGGCGGCGGGGGAGTTCTAGCGCGGCGGCGCCCCAGACCGGCGAGCGACCGTTGCGACGGTCAGAACCGCTCGCTCACCGCCTCGGCAGCTCCAACCAGCCCGATAGGTGCGCCTGCACCGTTTCCACGCCGAGCCCGTTGGCTGCGGAAAAGACCTCCACGCTCGAGCTGATGTCGGCGAGCTCCCGGCGCACCGCCATCAACTGACGCTGCATGGCGCCGCGCTTGAGCTTGTCAGCCTTCGTCAGCAGTACGAGCATCGGCAGCTTCGCCGCCGCGCCCCAGGCGAGCATGTGCTGGTCGATGTCCGTCAGCGGGTGGCGGATATCCATCACCACAACGAGACCGCGCAGGCATTGGCGCCGCCTTAGGTAGCCCTCCATGAGCGCCTGCCAGCCCGCCTTGACGGCCAGGGAAACCTTCGCAAAGCCGTAGCCTGGTAGATCCACAAGACGGCGCTCGTCGTCGAGGCGGAAGAACACCAACTGCTGGGTGCGGCCAGGTGTCCGGCTTGTGCGCGCCAGTCCGTGCTGATGACACAGGCGGTTAATGGCACTCGACTTGCCGGCGTTGGAGCGTCCGGCAAACGCCACCTCAAGCCCCGTATCTTCTGGCGTACCGGCCAACGACGCCGCGGCCGTCAGGAACTGCGCCCGCTGGAAGCCAGGGTGCATGGGCTGCTGGACCACCGCTTGTCTTAGCACTCGCGCCGCCAATGGCCGGAACGCCCGCCGAGCTTCTCCAACAGCTGCACCGAGCCAATGACCATGCCGCGATCCACGGCTTTACACATGTCATAAATGGTCAACAAGGCCACCTGCACGGCGCACAGCGCCTCCATCTCGACGCCCGTGGGGCCCTGGGTCTCGACCGTGGCGGTGCACCGCACACCAGGCTCCTCGGGCGCCGGCGCCAAGGCGATATCCACCCGCGACAAGGGCAGCGGGTGGCACAGGGGCACCAGCTCGGCGGTCCGCTTGGCACCCATGATGGCGGCGATACGGGCGACACCAAGCACGTCGCCCTTGGCATGACCACCGGCTTGGATGAGCCGCAGAGTCTCAGGCCGCATGCGGATGACGCCTTCGGCCACTGCCCGACGGCGGGTACTGTCCTTATGGCCGACGTCCACCATGCGGGCGGCGCCGTCGGCGTCGAAATGGGTCAGCTGGGACATGACGTTCGCCTCCCGGCGGCGGCGCTGGGCCACCTTAGACTTTGCAACCATGCCGGCTCCGCGCGAGGGCGCACGGGGCAATGCGGGCAATGCTCACCAGCCGGCAGTCTACCGACAGCGCGACACCGACGCGATTGCACCGGCGCTGCCGCCATCGGGACATCAGACGCTGCCCGCATGCCCCGCAGCCGCCCGGCGTAGCCGTCGAGCACGCTCGATGGCGTTGTAGTCACCGAGCCCCCCCTCGTACACTTTCGGCATACCCGGTGGGCGGCGGCGGAAGCGGCGGTAGGGCCAGAGGTACTGTTCGGGGCACACGGCAATGCAGTCTTCGATGCCTTGATTCAGGGCTGCCGCGGCAACGCCGTCATCGTCGCTGTCGACGCCTTCAGGCGCCGGCAGACAGTGGATGCGATAGCCTTGCGCGCGCGGCAAGCGCTCGGCGAACATAAAGATGACCCGGGCGCCGCTTTTTCGTGCCAGCCGGTTCACCAGTACCATAGTCCAAGCTGGCATGCCGAAGAGCGGCGCGAAGGCGGCGCCCTTGTCGGCCCGCGGCTCTTGGTCCGGCAGGATACCCGCATACTCCCCCGCCGCAAGCCCTTGCACCAACGCACGGATGCCGCGCGCGGTGGTGGGTGCGAGCCGCGCACCACTGCGCTTGCGGGCCGCCAAAATGAGCGCATCCAGACGCTTTTGCGGCTTGTAGAAGATGGTGGTTGGCCCCTGCGCAGCCAGATACAGCCCTGCAAGCTCCCAAGCACCAAGGTGCGGCGAGAGGACGATGAGTCCGCGGCCGTCGTCGCGGCGCAGCAGCTCGCCGCCGCGCACCTCCCGAATCAGCCCCAGCACCTGGTCCGGTGGGCGCTGCCAGAGCCGGCCCATCTCACAGTAGGTGCGCCCGAAGGCAACCAGGCTACGGTTGCGCAGTCGAACCAGCTCGCGCGTGCCCAGACTCGGCCGGGCCAGGGTGATGTTGATGAGGGCATTGCGGCGTTGGCGGTTCGGCGTGTGCGCAATCACCCAGCCGATCACCGCACCAAGCGCGTGTAGGAGCGGCAGCGGCCAGCGCGCCAGTGCCCGCACCAGCCATTGCAGATAGGGCTCCTGGCGGGCACGCGCCCGGCTCCGCGAATCGCGGGGCACAGGTACGGGGCCAGCTGCATCCGCCGCCGACGCCGGGCCGGACGCATCCGGCACCGTCCTAGCGGCCAGCGGCGTCGTGACCTGGTCGTTGCGGGGCATCACGGGACCATCCTAGAAAGCGCAGTTGACCGCTTCAAAGCGTCTTCACGTGCCTGTGCCTAATCGGCTGCAGTGTGCATGTTCACTTGACCCGCTGAAGGACGCGCGCGACGGCCGCCATAGCACGGCCTGCGGGGCGCCCGGCAGCTGACAACGCCTCGCAATAGAGCGACTATGCCTCGTCGTTGTGCCTTGCCAGACAAACTGATCCCAACGCTCAGACGGGACGTACCCTGACGGCCGCTCAACCGCGCCCTGCAGGATGAATGGCCAATGGTGATGGGCAAAGGGAGGCAGGGCGTGCGTGCCGTTGCTAGACTCCAACCGCCCCCCGCAATCCGCCCTGCGCTGGAGATACGACCCATGACCGACACCGAGGCCGGCATCGACCCTACCGTGGAGCCCCGCGAGCTGAAGGCCTTGAGCCCGCAGGCGGCCTATGCGCTCCTGCAGGAGAGCCCGCAGGCCGTACTGGTGGACATCCGCTCGACCATGGAGTACCTGTTCGTCGGTCACCCGCGGGGCGCGGTGCATGTGCCCTGGATCGACGAGCCGGACTGGACCGTGAATCCTGACTTCGTCACCGAGATCCGCAAGCTGCTGCTGGGCGGAGCCAGTTGCGCACCCGAGGGACCCTGCGCCCCGGTTGTGCTCATTTGCCGCAGCGGCAAGCGGTCGCTGGAGGCGGGCAAGGCCCTGCTGGCGGCAGGGCTCGGGAATGTCTTTCACATCGATGAGGGCTTCGAGGGGGACCTGGATGAGGACCACCACCGCAGCACCTCCGGCGGCTGGCGCTTTCACGGGCTGCCCTGGGAGCAGTGCTGAAGCGCACCACACACTGCCGGGGCTGACACGGGCAATGCCACTGCAGCCCCGTGGGGTTTAGGAGCGCACACCCACCACCGGCCGTCGCGGGGTTCCCTCCAGGCGCACCTTGTGACGCTGCCGTGGCGCATGGGAGTGCTCGGCGTCGTCACAGGCAGGGGTCTGCTCCGGGCGACGGTCCACCAAGTCCTGCAGGCTGATATTGGTGAGATAGCCGTGGATGCGCTCGCTCAAATCCATCCAGAGGTTGTGTGTCAGGCAGGGGCCATCGTCCTTGCAATTGCCGGCACCGCCACAGCGGGTGGTATCGAGGTGCTCATCTACGGCGGTAATGACCTCGGCGATGTGAATGGTGCGGGCGTCCCGCGCGAGATGGTAGCCGCCGCCCGGGCCGCGCACGCTCGAGACGACGCCGCATTTGCGCAGCTTCGCGAAGAGCTGCTCAAGGTATGACAGGGAGATGCCCTGCCGCTCGGCGATGTCCGCGAGGGCGATGGGCCCTTGCCCTTCATTGATGGCCAGATCAAGAACCGCTGTGACCGCATAGCGGCCCTTGGTGGTCAAACGCACGGCGTAGCCTCCGAAGTCGTCGTGATGTGCTGCGAATCCTACGATAACCGACTTTGACCATCAATTTCTTGTGGCATTGGCCTCGCATGTCGGGTGGCGCACGACACCAGCAGCCTCGGTCGGGCCAAGGCTCAGCGCTCGTTGGTGGCGGCCGCCTCTACCGACGCTTGCGTCATCGGCTCCAGATCCGCTGCGGCGGCAGTGGCGCCGCCCCCCGGCGGTGCTGTGTCGGCCTTGGCGCTAGCGTCCACCGGCGCGTCGGGCGTCGCAGGGTCGATGCCGAAGCCCTCGAGGTCGCTCAGATGCTCGAAGTGGCGCGTGATGCCATGCTCTTCTAACGCGCGGGACATGGCCTCCATGCGCCGGTCCATGACATGAATATGGTCCAGCATCCGGTTGATGGCGTTGGCCACTGGGTCCGGCGCGTCGCGCACGGCGCCATAGGCGTCGAAGCCCATGCGCTTGGCGGTGTCCGCACGGCGCAGACTAGCAGGGTCTCCAGCACGCTCGATGACGCGCCCGGGCACGCCCACCACGGTGCCGCCCGCGGGCACGGCCTTCACCACGACGGCGTTGGACCCGATACGCGCACCGTCGCCGATGGTGATGGGGCCGAGCACCTTGGCGCCGGCACCGACCACCACGTCGCGCCCCAACGTCGGGTGGCGCTTGCCCTTCTGCCAAGTCGTACCGCCCAGGGTCACACCGTGGTAGAGCGTGCAGTCGTCACCGATGACGGCGGTCTCGCCAATGACCACACCCATGCCGTGATCGATGAAGAAGCGCCGGCCGATGACCGCACCGGGGTGAATCTCAATGCCGGTGAATAGCCGCACGACGTTGGACAGCAGCCGCGCCGGCCACTTCAGGCCGCGCCGCCAGAGCCCGTGCGTCAAGCGGTGCATCATCACCGCGTGCAACCCTGGATAGGTGGTCAGGATCTCGAAGGTATTGCGCGCCGCCGGGTCGCGATCGAACACGCAATTGATATCTTCACGTAGCCTGTCGAACATCGTGCTGCTCCAGTGGAGATACTTAGCGATCGGCCCCGAGCTGCTCGATGCGATAACCGCTGGGATAGCTGCGCTGGCGCTGGCGGGTCAGCAGCCGTGGCTGCCGTCGCGGCGGCAGCCGCCGCAGCAAGGCCGCGCGCCAGCGCATGCCGCCCAGCACCAGGGCGCGGACCGGTGCGGGCGCCGGGTCGAAGCCCACGGCGCGGAGCATGGGCTCGTCGAGCATGGCGTGGAGGAACGGGGCCGCCGCAGGCCACAGCGGACGCGGCAGCAGCCAGCCCAGGAGCAGATTGCGCGTCGCCACCGCCAGCGCGTGGTTATGGTCCGAGTAGCGGAAATTGGCCTGCTCAAACTCAATGTTGAACCGCTCTAGCGCAGCATAGTCCTCCGGAATGCCGCGAATACCCATTCGCGCGCCAATACGGCGCCAGACGTGAAACGCCGCCAAGCGCTCGCCCTCAGTCATACGCCGCCAGCCGAAACGGGCATTCCAGCGGATTGGCTCGAACACAAACGTGGTGAGCGTATAGAGATATTCGTCGTTCGGGATGGCATAGCGCCCGTGCTGCTGGTTCAGGCGCTTCAGCGCGGCCCGCCCACGCGGGTGGTCGACCCCGTTCTCTTGGATCTCGGCGAGGATCAGCGCCGTATCGTCGTAGCGCTTCTGGGTGCGGCGAGTCAGCTCGCCGGTCTCCACCAGCAGCGGCGTGCCCTTCGCGACGCCGAAGGTGCGCAGCAGCGCGAGCTCCAGCGCGCGGGTGGTGTCCCAGGGGAACTCGCAGCTGGCAAGCAGGAAGCCAATCTGCTCGCAGTCACGCTCCGGGTCCAGCGTTGCGATGTAGCGGGCGCGGGCGGAGCGGTCGCGCGGCGCCAGGATCTCCGGCGGAATCAGGGTTGCAAGGTAAGGCGGCTCCGCGATCGGCTCGGCAGACATGGCGGCGCGGTCAAGGTGCGATGTTGAGCCGATGACGCGGGGACGGTTGCCTACGTCTACCAAAGCTTAACTGCGGCGACGATCAGGGCGCCCACGGTGCTGATGAAGCCGATCAGCCACAGGAAGTGCCGGTCGTGTCGTCGGATCATCTCGTCGAACCGACCGTCCACTTGCTCGAAGCGCTTGTCAACCTGCTCGAAGCGCTTGTCGACCTGGACAAAGCGCTCGTCCATACGCGCAAAGCCTTCCCGCATCAGCTCGCGCTGATGCTTGAGCTCTTCCTCGACCCGCACCATCCGCTCGCGCAGCTCGATCTCATAGACCGCCGGCGGCTTGCCGAGGCTCTGCTCGGCCAGCCAATCCGCCATGTTGGCCTTGATGAAATCAATGTCTTCTTGAGTTAGCGTCATGGCTCGAATCGACCGGAGACATCTGTGCCCAACAGTCTATCAGGCGTTGACATGACACTGCCGGCGCAGGCGTGATGCGGCAGTTGTTAGACCGGGCTTTACAGCCCAAGCTCCCGCCAACGCGCTTGGATGCGCTTGACGGAAACCGGGTAGGCGGTACCGAGTTGCTGCGCGAATAGAGACACCCGCAGCTCTTCGAGCATCCAACGGATCTCCTCCAACCTGGGATCATTGCGCTCCGCGGCGCGGGCCGCGGCCTGGCGCTCGGCGAGCTGTTCCAAGAGCGGTGTCAGCTCGCGGAGGCGCTGCTGGTCACGACCGGCGGCATGCAGAAGTTTCTCCGCACGCTGCTCGGCGGCCTTGAGGTAGCGCGGATACTCCCTCAGCCGCACAAAGGATACCTGCTGCAGAAAGCCGCGGAACACCAGCCCATCCAGCTGTGCGCGCAGATCCAGCACGGAGGGCATCCAGTTCACCTGCGTGATGCCGGCCAAGCGCTTGCGCAGCTGCTGATAGGCGTCGAGGATGCGGCTTGCCAGCGCACAGACCTCGTCGGCCGTCGGCATCAACCGGCCCTTGCAGGTGTCGATCCGGGCCTCGAAGGCGGCCTGGTCACGGATCGGCGGCTGCCCCTCGGTGAAGGTCAGATCCACGATCAGCGCCGTCAGCTCGTCGGCCAGGTCCGCCGGGGGCGCGGGCAGACCGCCTGCGCCCGTGGGCTGGGGCGCCTTGGCGTATTGCAGCCGCATCCGGTCAAGCCCGGATAGATTGCGCCGCAGCCAACGCATGTCTTGGCCCAGGCTCAGCATGATGATCCGCCGCAGCCCGGCGCGCATAGCCCGCGCGGCGCTGTGCTCGGCGTCGAGCACCTTGACGGAGACGCTGTCCCCGTCATCCTGCAGCGCCGGATAGCCGCGCACACGGATGCCGCCGAGCGTCCGGTCCACATGCTCAGGCAGGGTGCCGAAGTCCCAGCGCGTAACGCCGTGGCGCTCGATGGCGCCCTGCCCCTGCTGGGACTTGGGCACAGCTGCGGCCGCATCGCCGTGCGCCCGCTTGAGCGCCACCAGATCTTCACCGCTCGCGACGGTCCGACCGTTGGCGTCCACCAGACGAACCTTCATGCGCAGGTGCGCGGGCAGGCTGGACAGATCCCAGGCGTCTTCCGGCACATGCACGCCAAACAGTGCCTTCAGCTCCTCCGCCACGGCCTGAAACAGTGGCCGGTCGGCGGGCTGCAGCCGGGCGGCAACACGCTCGGCCGTCTCAGGAATGGGCACAAAGGTCTTGCGGATCGCCTTGGGCAGGCCGCGCAGCATGGCGGTGATGCGCTCGGCAAGCAGCCCGGGTACCAGCCAGTCCAGACGCTCCGGCGCGACCTGTCTCACCAGCGCCAGCGGCACCACCAGGGTGACGCCGTCGGCGTCGTGGCCGGGGTCGAAGTGATACTCCAGCGGCAGGTCCGTGGCGCCCACGCGCAGACTGTCTGGGTAGCGCTCCGGGTTGACCTCGGCAGCGTCGCGGGCCAGCACGTCTGCCAGGCGCATGTGCAGCAGCTTAGGGTCGTCCTTGGTGGCCCTGCGCAGCCATTGCTCAAACTGGGGCTTGGAGTAGATGCCAGACGGCACCCGTGCGGCGTAGAAGGCGTACAGAGCCTCCTCGTCCACCAGGATGTCCCGCCGCCGGGACTTGGCCTCGAGCTGGTGAACGGATTCGATGAGCTCTTGGTTATGGCGCCAGAAGGGGGCGCGGGTGTCGAAGTCGCCCTCAGCAAGGCCAAAGCGCAGGAACACCTCCCGCGCCTCCGCCGGGTTGATGGGCCCGTAGTTGACCCGCCGACGCGCCGCCAGGGTGACGCCGAACAGGGTCACCGTCTCGAAGGCCCCAACATACCCGCGCTGGGACTGCCAGTGGGGCTCGGCATAGCTGCGTTTCACGAGGTGGGCGCCCGCCTGTTCGATCCAGCCGGGCTGCACGCTGGCCACGATGCGCCCGTAATCACGGGTGGTCTCGACACGCTCGGCGCAGACAATCCACTTCGGGCTTGCTTTGAACAGCCCGGAGCTCGGATGGATGTGGAAGCGCCCACCACGGGCGCCCAGATACTCGCGCTGCTCGTCCTTGGCGCCGATGTTGCTCAACAGGCCGGCAAGCAAGGCGCGATGGATCTCCTCGAAGGTGCCCTCGGCGGCGTTGGGCCGATACCCCAGCTCCTGCATCTGCTCCTTTAGCTGCGCGTGCACATCGTGCCACTCTTGCACCCGGTTCCAGGACAGAAAATGCTGCCGGCACTGCTGCTGGAACTTGCGCCGGGAGAGCCGCTTACGCTCTTGCTCCAGGAACGTCCAGAGGTTCAAGAAGCCGAGAAAATCCGAGCTCGGATGGTTGAAGGTGGCATGGATCTCGTCGGCGGACTGGCGCTGCTCCAAGGGGCGCTCGCGCGGGTCCTGCGCCGCCAGCGCCGCGGCGATGATGAGCACCTCGCGCAGGCAGTTGTGCCCCACCGCCGCCAATAACATCCGGCCGATGCGCGGGTCCACCGGCAGGCGAGCGAGCTGGCGACCCAGCGCCGTAAGGTGGCCATCGCCATCGATCGCCGCGAGCTCCTCCAGGGTGCGATAGCCGTCTGAGATGAGCTTTGGGTCCGGCGGATCGATGAACGGGAAGGTCTCGATGTCGCCGAAGCCGAGCAGCTTCATCTGCAGAATCACCGCCGCGAGGTTGGTGCGGCGGATCTCCGGCTCCGTGAACTCGGCGCGGGCCTGGAAGTTGTCCTCGTCGTATAGGCGAATGCAGACACCGGCGGCGACGCGCCCGCAGCGGCCCTTGCGCTGATTGGCACTGGCGCGGCTCACGCGCTCCACCGGCAGCCGCTGCACCTTGCTGCGATGGCTGTAGCGGCTGATGCGCGCGAAGCCCGGATCCACCACATAGTGGATGCCGGGCACGGTGAGCGAGGTCTCGGCGACATTGGTGGCGAGCACCACCCGGCGCCGGCCGTGCTGCTGGAAGATCCGGGCCTGCTCCGCCGGCCCTTGGCGGGCATACAGCGGCAGGATCTCGGTGCTCGGCGGATGGTGCTTGCGCAGGGTCTCGGCGGTCTCGCGGATCTCGCGCTCGCCGGGCAGGAACACCAGCACGTCACCGCGGCCCTCGCGCGCCAACTCAGCGACGGCGTCGGAGATGGCGTGCTGCATGGCATCGTCGCGCTCGCCCGCGCTGGGCTCCTCCGGCGGGCGCCAACGCACGTCCACTGGGTAGGTGCGGCCACTGATCTCAATGATGGGCGCATCACCCTGGGGTCCAGCGAAGTGACGCGCGAACCGCTCCGGATCGATGGTGGCGGAGGTGACGATGAGCTTCAGGTCCGGGCGCTTGGGCAGCAGCTGCCGCAGATAGCCCAGCAGGAAGTCGATGTTGAGGCTGCGCTCGTGGGCCTCGTCGATGATGAGCGTGTCGTATTCGCTCAGCAGCCGGTCCTGCGCCAGCTCGGCAAGCAGAATGCCGTCGGTCATCAGTTTGACGGCGGTCTCCGGACGGACCCGGTCGTGAAAACGCACCTTATAGCCCACGGTGGTGCCGAGCTCCGTCCCCAGCTCCTGGGAGACGCGACTCGCTAGGCTGCGCGCGGCAATCCGCCGCGGCTGGGTGTGGCCGATGCGCCCGAAGATGCCGCGGCCACCACCGCCTTCGCCCAGGCCGAGCGCCGCATCTAGGCAGAGCTTGGGCACTTGGGTGGACTTGCCGGACCCAGTCTCACCGCAGAGGATGACGACCTGATGGTCGCGGATCAGGCGCGCGACGTCATCCCGGCGCTCGCTCACCGGCAGCTCCGGTGGATAGTGCACCCCAGGCACCAGCGCCCGGCGGCGTTCCACCGTCGCTCGCGAGCGCTCGAGCGTCGCTGTCACGTTGGCCAGCCCACGGTCGACAGGCAGCCCCTGCTCGGCACGGCGGCGCAGTCCACGCAGCCGCTGACGCAGCGCGCGGCGGTCGCGGATCAGGCAGGACTCGAGGTCGGCAGCAAAGATGTCGTTGGCCAGCACGGCCTGCGGCGCGGACGAGTCCGATGGCACGGCAGCGAGGGCCGCCTGGCTGGCGCCGGTTCGTTGTGGGTCAGTCATCGTGGTGAAATAGGGGTTACCAGCGCAAAGCAAGCCCTGCCGCGTCGACAGGCGTGTCAGGGCCTCGGGTAGTCTAAGCAAAGCCATGCACGTCATCCGCTTTCAAACCCCCGACGGCCGCACCCGCTTCGGCGAGCCGTTGGATGCCGCGGCGCTCGACGTCCCGCCTGGGACCGCAGCGCCAGGCCCGGCCGGTATGGCCCGGGTCCTCACGGGCACGCTCGACAGCGGTCTGCGCGCCGGCGCGGAGACGGTCGCAATCCATCGCCTGCTGGCGCCGATCCAACCGCGGAACGTCTTCGGGATCGGCCTCAACTATCGGGCCCACGCCGCCGAGACCGGCGCGGCGATCCCAGAGCAGCCGGTGGTCTTCATGAAGCCGACGACGGCCGTCATTGGCCCAGGCGAGCCCATCCCGCTGCCCGCAGCCTGCGCGCACGGACCGGAGGTGGACTACGAGGCAGAACTGGCCGTGGTAATCGGCCGCACCGCGCGGAACGTACCGGCATCACGCGCACTGGATCACGTGCTCGGCTACACGTGCGCCAACGATGTCTCGGCGCGACGCTGGCAGAAACAGGGTGGCGGCGGCCAATGGGTCCGTGGCAAGGGCTTCGACGGCTTCTGCCCGCTGGGTCCGGCGCTGGTGACGGCCGATGCACTGCCCGATCCGCAGGCGCTCGCAGTGCAGTGCCGGCTCAACGGCCGCGTGATGCAGCAGGGCCACACCGCAGACATGATCTTCCCGGTGGCGGAGCTCATCGCCTTTCTGTCCCGCGACACCACCCTCTTGCCCGGCACCCTCATCCTCACCGGCACGCCGCCTGGCGTCGGCTTCGCGCGCCGGCCGCCGGTCTTTCTGGCCGATGGCGACCAGGTGGAGATTGCCATCGATGGCGTCGGTCGGCTCATGAACCCGGTGCGCGCGGCCAATTGAGGCGCGCATACATGCGCCAGCACAGCTCCCCCCAAAACCAATCGGTGATGGGGCAGTCCAAGCGCTGGCGAGGCGGGTGCCTCAGACCAACGAGCGACCAGAGCACTGGCACGCCAGCGGATCGTTCACGGGCCAGGGCCAAGGGCCGAGGCGCAACCGCACATGCCGGGGCTGTGCGTCCACGCCTCGGCCCTCGGCCCTTTTTCCCCCTGCCGGCACCTGGCACACGACGCGGCTTAGAAAACGTGACGCATCTGCAAACACCTGGCGCGGTCAAGCCAACTAGTTCCTGACCCCTAGTTCCTAGATCCTAGTCCCTAGCCCTTCGCCATCACCACTTGATCGCGTGCCGTTAACCCGGGCGCTCGTCGCGCTCAAGCACCGAGCTGCGCCACCGCTTGACGCCGCCAGCTGCAGGAGATCCAACCGATGCCAACATCCAACACTGCCACTGCCAGACTCGCCGCAGCCCTGCCGGCTGCGTTTGTGACTATTCTCCTCGCCGTCGCTGCCGGCGCGGCGACGCCCCCGCAGGCCGATGCGGCCGATGCGATGGGACAGGATCTGGCCCCCGGGGCCACCGGCAACAACGAGTCACGCCTGCTCTCCAACACCCGACAGCTGATCTTCGAGGGCCGTCGGTCCGGAGAGGGCTACTTCAGTGCGGACGGCCGGTACATGGTCTTCCAGAGCGAGCGAGAGCCCGGCAATCCCTTCTATCAAATCTACCTCCTGGACCTGACCACGGGCGATACCACGCGCATCTCCACCGGCACGGGCCGCACCACCTGCGCCTGGATTCACCCCGACGGGCAGCGGGTGCTGTTCTCCTCCACCCATCAAGACCCTGAGGCCGAGGCCACGCAGCAGGCCGAGCTCGCGCAGCGGGCTGCCGGCCAAGGCAGCCGCTACAGCTGGAGCTACGACCCGGCCTACGACATCTATGAAACGGGACTCGATGGCGGCCCGCCGCGCCGGCTGACCCACGCCGAGGGCTACGATGCCGAGGGCTCCTGGTCTCCCGACGGCAACAGCATCCTGTTCGCCTCCAACCGCCACGCGTATGCCGACGACGCCGATGCCGCCACCCGCGCCGCCGTCGACGAGGACCCGTCGCGCTTCATGGAGCTGTACGTGATGGACGCGGATGGCAGCAACGTGTGCGGCGTCTCACCGAGCACGACGGTTACGACGGCGGCCCCTTCTACAGCGCCGACGGCAGCCTCATTGTCTGGCGCCGCTTCGCGCCGGACGGCAAGACCGCCGAGATCTGGACCATGAACGCCGACGGGAGCGAGCAACGCGCGGTGACGCATCTGGGCGTGATGTCCTGGGCGCCGTTCTTCCACCCGAGCGGCGACTACATCATCTTCACCAATAACGCCCACGGCTACGCCAACTTCGAGCTCTACATCGTCGACGCGCAGGGCGCGCGCAAGCCCGTACGGGTCACCCATACGCCGGGCTTCGACGGGCTGCCGGTCTTCACCCCGGACGGTGAGCAGCTCGCCTGGGCCAGCAGCCGCACGGCGACCAAGCAGGCGCAGATCTTCATCGCCGACTGGGACGACGCCGCCGCCCGAGCGTTGCTGGAACTGCCGCCGGCGGCGGATGCGTCCGCCGGAGCCGCAGCGGCACCGGCGTTTGACCCCGCCGATGCCCCCGCGCTGCCCGCCACCGCGGCCGAGATCAACCCCGATGACCTGGAGGCCCATGTTCGCGCGCTCACGAGCCCCGCCATGGCCGGCCGCCGCACCGGCAGCCCGGGCAGCCAGCTGGCGACGGACTATGTCGCCCGCGCCATGGAGGCCATTCGGCTGAGGCCCGCCGCGGACCTCAGCGGCGCGCCGGAAGGCAGCTGGTTCCAGCCCTATCGGTTCACCGAGGGGGTCGAAGTGGCGGACGGCACCCGCCTCGCGCTGATTGCTGCCGACGGCAGCCAGACAGCGTTGCAGCTGGAAGCCGATTGGCGCCCCCTACCCTTCTCCGGCACCGGGGCCGTCGAGCCGACGGGTGTCGTCTTTGCCGGTTACGGCATCGTCGCCCCAGGGGACGACGCCAGCCAAGACTTCAATAGCTATGGTGACCTGGATGTGGCCGGCAAGTGGGTGCTGGTACTCCGGGATCTTCCGGCGGGGCTCGACGCCCAGCGCCGCCAGGGGCTGGTGGACTATGCGAGCCCACGCTACAAGGCACTGGTGGCCCGCGAGCAGGGCGCACGCGGGCTCATGCTCGCGGCGGGCCCTGATACCCCAGTGAAGGACCAGCTGCTCGCCGTCGCAGAGGCGGCTGGTGCTGGTGCCGGCAGCTTGCCGGTGGTCGCCCTTACGTCGGCAGCTGCCGCACAACTCGTGGCGTCCGCAGGGGCCGACTTGGCCGAGCTGCAGCGCCGTGCTGACGCCGGTGAGTCTGCCGCCGTCGCCCTCGCCGACATCAGCCTCGCCGCGGACATTCAACTGCACCGCAGCAGCGCAGAAGACCGCAACGTGCTGGGTCGATTGCAGGCCGGGGACGCCCCGAGCGAGCGCGTGCTGATGGTTGGCGCGCACGTGGACCACATCGGCGACGGCCGTGGGTTGTCCTCGCGCGACGAGCTGGTGGGGCGCATCCATCCAGGCGCGGATGACAATGCCTCCGGCGTTGCCGCCCTGCTTGAGATCGCCGAGTACTTGGCCGCGCGCCGGGCCGCTGGCGAGCTGGCGCTCCGGCAGGACATCGTCTTCCGCTGCCGGCCATGGAGAGCGAAGCGAAGGCCGGTAGTCCCCGGTAGGCGTAG
>CAZGCI010000036.1:0-38511 GCA_964524185.1 uncultured Thiohalocapsa sp.
TTGCCGGTGGCGTAGGCGGTGCCCATGCCCATCATGCCGATGCCCTTCTTGACCCATTTGAGCCAGTCGTCCATGTCGGCGCGCATGTCCCAGTCCGGGGCCTCACCATTCCAGTCGCCGGCGCGGGTGCAGACGCCCTTTTCGACGACGAAGACGCCGCGAGGATCGTCCTCGTTCTTGAAGCCACAGGTGATGACGGAGTCGAAGCCGATCTCAGCGAGCTTGCCGCTCACCTCGGGCTCGTTGTTCCAAGCATCCTTGAGCTCGTTCATCCATTCGGCAGAAAAAAGATTGGCCATGGTTCTGCTGTCCTCCTTCGTCGGTTGGCAGGAAGCCGCGCAGGGGCGCGGACGGGGAAACTCGAGACGCGCTGATTCTAGCAGTAACCTGCGGCCGCGCGTTCAGCTGTCCGGACCGTAACCTGGGCTTTGCGCCGCCCACCATCGGCGCGGGGGGAGTCGGCCTGGCGGCTAGCCGAAGTCGAGATGCAGTCCGCCAGCCTTGAGTCGCGACGCCTCCTCTTCCAGCTCGAGCCGGGTCAGCGGGTGCTGGTCGAGCCAGCCGTCGGGGAAGCGCAACATCAGGGTATCGCCGTCGGCGCTGAGCTGGGGCTCCGGGATGCGCTCCGGGCTGCGGCCGCGGCGCATCAGCACCGCCAGGCGCAGGATCACGCACAACCGCCAGCCGCAGCGCTGTACGCCGCTCGGCAATGCGCGGAAGACGTCCACCGGGAACTTACGCCGGTGGCCCAGGATCAGCGCCGCCAGCACCGCCTGCTCCTGGCGGGTGAAGCCGGACAGGTCGGCATGATCGATGAGGTAGGCGCCGTGCTTTTGATATTGGCTGTGGGAGACGGCGAGGCCGAGCTCGTGCAGTTCCGCGGCCCAGCGGAGCATGAGCGAGAAGTCGGGGTGCTCCAACTGCCAGGGCCCGCGCAGCTGCTCCAGTAGATGCAGGGCGGTCTCTCTCACGCCCGCTGCATGCGCCTGGTCGACGTCGAAGCGTCGGCTAAAGGTGGCCACGGTCCGCTCCCGCACGTCCTCGTGCTCCAGGCGGCCAACCATCTCGTAGATCAGGCCTTCGCGCAGTGCCTGGTCAGACACCTGCAGGTGCTCGATGGCCAGCTTCGAGAACAACGCCCGCAGCACGGCGACACCGCCGACGAACACCGGCCGGCGGCGCTCACTCAGGCCCTTGAACGCGAGTGCAGAGACCTTGCCGGCATCGAGGATGGCCTCGCGCAATCGGTCCAGGGACGCTGCGGTGATGCCGTCTTCGCTCCAGCCCTCGCCCATGACCACGGCGGCGATGGACTTCACCGTGCCGGAGCTGCCGGTGGCCGTGGCCCAGCCGGAGTGGCGAAACAGCTCACGCACCGGACGGACTTCCAGTGCCCCGTAGAGTTCCGCCTTATCCATTTGCTTGGCGGTGATCTTGTCATTGCCGAAGAAGCGCTGCGACATGTTCACGCAGCCCATATGCAGGCTCTCGCGCAGCGTTGCCGTGAAGCCCTGGCCGACGATGACCTCGGTGCTGCCACCGCCGATGTCGATGACGAGCCGCTTTTCGTCGCCGGCGGCGAGCCCGTGGGCCACCCCGAGGTAAATCAGCCGGGCCTCTTCTCGCCCGGCAATGACCTCGATGGGATGACCCAGCGCCGCCTCAGCCCGCTTGACAAAGTCCGACTCCGGGCGGAGCTGCCGCAGCGTGTTGGTGCCGACCGCCCGGACCCGCTCCGTTGGCATGTCCTTGAGCCGCTGCCCGAGGCGCTCGAGGCAGGCCAGTGCCCGCTCGGCCACGTCCTCGCGCAGCCCCTTGTCATCGGTGAGGCCCTCGCCGAGTCGCACCATCTCCTTGTGGCGATCGATGATTTGCAGCGTGCCGCCGTCCATCCGCGCCACCAGCAGGTGGAAGGAGTTGGAGCCAAGATCGACACCGGCTAAGGCAGCGCCGTTGTCGAGCGCCCGCGCGCTCGTTGGGGGGGCTGCTGCGGACTGGGCCGTTGCGGCGGGTGTTGCCATCGCCTGCTCCGCGCAGTGGACATCGGCGGGGCGGCGTGCCCCGGTTCGGCGCGGCAGTATAGCGGGACGCGGCCGGCGGAGCACGGCCTGCGGTGCACGGTCCCGCTGGTCGCCGACGCGGGCGGTGGGGTCGGCGCTGCGCGACCCTCAGTCTCAACGCCGCGCGGGACAGCACAGCGAGGCTAGGGGGGTGCGTGTTGCAGTGTGGTATCCATGCTTGCGGTCGGCGCCCGCCCGGCCTAGTCTGCCGCAGCCGACCGAGAGACCAACGAACGCCACGAGGAGCGAGGGTCATGTTGCTGAACCTGCCGGGCACCGTCTGGGCCATGCTGATCGCACTGGGGGCGTTGCTGCTCCTGCCGCTGCTGGTCATTTGGCTCGCTTATCGGTACTTCCGCTGACTGCTGCCCCGGGTACCGGCAAGGGGCGGGCCCAGGGCTGACGCCAGGGGGCGCGAGTCCCCTTCGGCCCGTGCCATTGAACGACCCGCTGGCGCGCCGACGCCCTGGCCGCTCGCCGGCCCCTTGGGGCGCGCCCGCTGCACTCGGACTTGACATAATCTCGTGCGAGCACTACGTTCCGTCATGCAGGCGCTCTAAGAGGCCTGCGAAGCGTGCGGTTCGCTTGAACGCACACCTGAAACATGTTGCTCAACGAGAGGATATGTCCATGACGACTATCGACTTTTCCCCCCTTTTCCGGTCTATGATCGGGTTTGATCGGCTCTCCAACGCGTTGGAGACCGCCTACCGCACCGAGCCGGGTGGCTATCCCCCCTATAACGTGGAGGTGCACGGCGAGAATGACTACCGCGTCACCATGGCGGTGGCGGGCTTCTCGCAGGACGACCTGGAGATCGAGGTCACCGATAACGTGCTCCGCGTCTCGGGTGCCCGCGGTGATCAGCCCAACGAGGGCGCCAAGTTCCTCTACCGCGGCATCGCCAACCGCAGCTTTGAACGCAAGTTCCAGCTCGCCGACTATGTGCGGGTGGTGGACGCGCGGTTGGAGCACGGTCTGCTGCACATCGACCTGCGCCGGGAGATCCCGGAGGCGATGAAGCCCCGTAAGATCGAAATTCGTGCCGACGACGCGCGGCTGATCCAGGGACGGCAACACGACCAGCAGGAGCAGGAGCAGGAGCAGGAGCAGGTCGGGGCGAAGGCCGCCGCCTGACCTAACGCGACGAGACGCGTGACCGCAAGGAGGCGGTCAACTCTCGCGAGACGATGCCTCAAACCGACGCGCACCCCGGGCGTTGGCACGCCAGCGCGTCGTTCACGGGCCAGGGCCAAGGGCCAAGGCGCGGACGCAGAGTCCGGGCATCGGCCCTCGGCCCTTTTCCCCTTCCGGCGCCTGGCACACAGCGCCGCGTGGGACATTTGACGCATCTGCAAACATCTGGTGCGGTCAAGCAATCTAGCCGCTCTCGGGTCTGCGGCAAACCCTCGCCCAGCTCACCGCTCGCCCCGCAGCGCTGAGACCTCCGCGGTGCTCACGGGCGCTGCATCATTACCCCAGTTCGCGCGGATGTAGCTCGCCAGTGTGGCAATCTGCTCATCGGTGAAGAGGCTGCCGAAGGAAGGCATCACCACGTGCGGCGAGTAGGCCTCAGACGCATCCGCGGGTGCGCCGAGCAGCAGGGTCTTGATGACGTTGTCGGGCGCTGGGAGCGTGACCGCCTCATTGTCGGCGAGGGCCGGGAAGTAGGGCGCGAGCCCTTGGCCGTGACTTTGGTGGCAGCCGGCGCAGTAGCCGTCATAGAGCTTGCGGCCCCGCACGTAGGTTGCCTCGGTGAGCTGATGCGGCACGGGTGGGCTGCTGGGCAGTGCCGCCTTGGCCGGCTGGTCCTTCAGATACACCGCCATGGCGCGGAGGTCCGAGGCGGCTAGCTGCGATAGGCTTTGGTGCACCACCTCTGCCATGGGCCCGAGCGCCGCGGTGGCCGGACCCGACTCCGGGCGCGGATCCGGCTGCGCATTCGCTTCAACACCGGCTGAGGCCGGCGGCGCTTCGCCGGTGGCAAGGAAGGTGGCCAGGGCCTCGACGCTCCAGGTGCCCAGCCCTGTACCCAAGTCCGACGTCAGATTAGGCGCATACCAGCCGTCGACGATGGCGCCTGTGAGCGCCTCCCTGGGCTCAGTTGCGCCCAGGCTGTTGCGCGGCGTGTGGCAGCTGCCGCAGTGGCCGAGACCCTCCACCAGGTAGGCGCCGCGATTCCATTCGTCGCTCTTGTCCGGATTCGGCTCGAAGCGCCCGTCGTCCAGGTAAAGCTGCTGCCAGCCGAACAGTAGATCGCGCATGTTGAAGGGCCAGCGAAGCTGGGTTTCCGGCGGTTGCTGCCGGGAGGGCGGGAGCGAGAACAGGTAGTCTTTGATGGCCAGCAAGTCGTCGTCCCTGACCTTGGTGAAAGCGGGATAGGGCAGGGCCGGGTAGTAAGGCCTGCCGTCCGGGCGGATGCCGTGTTGCAGGGCCCGTAGAAAATCCTCGTCGCTGAAACCGCCGATGCCATAGCCCTTGGCCGGCGTGATGTTGGGCGTGTAGACGGTGCCGAAGGGCGTGTCGATGTCGCGCCCACCAGCAAAGGGCGTGCCGCCGTCGGTGGTGTGGCAGGCCACGCAGTCGCCGGCCAGCGTTAGGTATCGCCCATATGCTACGCGTGCCTCTGACAGCCCCCCGTAGGCCCGGGCCGGCGGCAGTTGTGGTGCGTCGGATATTCCACCCGGTTGTTGTGCACTCGCAGCTTCCGCCGGCGGCTCCACGGCTATGGCGGGCGGTGATTGCTCCGCGGCCGAGCCCAGACCGGCGGCACCGGCACAGGCAAACAAGGTTACGAGGACAACAACGCGGTGGTCCATGGTGGGCTTCTCCAACGGGTGGTGTAGTGACTGACGCGCCGCGGATTGTGCCCGAGGGCCGCACCGACTTCACGGTTCGGTTTCTGCGGCTACTTTGCAGCGCTCCGGCGTCCCAGCCAGCCGGGGCTACTGCGCGTGTGCGCTCTCGAGCATCTCTGCGGCGTGAGCGCGGGTGGTGTCCGTGATCTCGGTGCCGCCGAGCATGCGCGCGATCTCATCGACGCGGGCGTGATCGGCCAGCGGGGCGATCTCGGTGTAGGTCTGTCCGTCGATGGCCTGCTTCTGCACGCGCAGCTGCTGATGGGCCTGTGCCGCGACTTGCGGCAAGTGGGTAACGCAAAGCGCCTGTCGCGCCTCTCCCAGGCGGCGCAACAGCCGGCCGACGATCTCGGCGACGCCGCCGCCGATGCCCACATCGACCTCGTCGAAGACGAGCGTGGGGATACGGCCCAGCTCGACGGTCGCCACCTGGATGGCCAGGCTGATGCGAGAGAGCTCGCCGCCGGAGGCGACCTTGGCCAGCGGTTGCAGCGGCTGGCCGGGGTTGGCGCTCACCAGGAAGGCGATGGCGTCCAGCCCGTGAGCGCTCACCTGCGTATCGCCGCTGGCCTCTACGGCGACGGCGAACCGACCGCCGCCCATGCCGAGTGCCTGCATGGAGGCCGTCACCGTCTCGCCCAGGCGCTCGGCAGCGACCCGCCTCGCGTCGCTCAACCGCACGGCGGCATCGCGCAGGGCGTCGAAGGCCGCATCGCGGTCCGCCGCCAGTGTGCCCAGGGCCTCGTCGTCCTGCTCCAGATCAGCAAGCTCGGCTTCCCGCTCGGTGCGCGTCGCCAGCAATTGCTCGGGCTGGATGCGGTACTTGCGCGCGAGGTCGTGAATGCGCCCGAGGCGTGCCTCGACCTCCGCCAGCCGGCCGGGGTCCAAATCGAGCTCGTCCACGTACTGGCGAAGATTGGCGGCCGCCTCTTCCACCTGCACCGTGGCGCCCGCAATCAGATCGCGGGTCTCGGCCAGGCGTTGGTCGATGTCGGCGAGGCCAGACAGTTCCGAGCCCGCGCGGCCCAGCTGGTCGCGGAGTGCGGCGTCGCCGTCATAGAGCAGCTCCACCAGCGCCGCGGCCGTGCCCTGGAGATCACCTAGGTTGGCAAGGCGGCGCTGCTCAGCGTCTAGAGCATCCAGCTCACCGTCGGCGAGGCCCAGTTCGACGAGCTCGTCCACCTGAAAACGCAGCAGATCCAAACGCTCGGCGCGCTGGTCGCGGGCGGCGGTGAGCTCGCGCCAGCGGTTGTCCAGCTCGCGCCAGCGCCGATGCAGCTCCGCCACCGCGGCGGCCTGTTGTTGCTGGCCCCCATAGGCATCCAGCAGGGCGCGCTGCGCAGCTTGCCGCAGCAACGATTGATGCGCATGCTGACCGTGAATGTCCACCAGGAGGTCGCCCAGGGCCCGCAGCTGGGCGCTGCTGACTGAGCGGCCGTTGATGAACGCCCGGGCGCGGCCCTCGCGCGCCAGCACCCGGCGGATCACGCAGTCGTCGCCATCGTCCAGGGCCTGCTGGGTGAGCCAGTCCCGGGCTTCGGAGCAGCGGGCAAGATCGAAGGCAGCGGTGACCTCGGCGCGGTCGCAGCCGGCGCGGATCATGCCCGGGTCGGCCTTCTCGCCGAGGGCTAAGCCCAGGGCGTCGATGAGGATGGACTTGCCGGCGCCCGTCTCGCCGGTGAGGGCGGTGAGGCCGGCGCTAAGCTCGAGCTCCAAACGGCTGACGATGACGAGGTCGCGGATCGCGATGTGGGTGAGCATGGCCCGGTGGATGGATGCAGCTGACAGCGCCCTGTGCTGGCCGGCATCAACCGGCGCTGTCGGCCCGGCCCTGGCTGGCCCAGCCGAGCTTGGCGCGTAAGATGTTGAAATGATCGTAGCCGCAGGGATGCAACAATCGCAGCCGGTGCTCACTGCGGCGGATATGGATCGCTTGCCCCTCCGCCAGGGGCAGGTTGATTTGTCCGTCGCAGGTGAGCCGCACCTGCTCGTGCTCATAGTCGCGGATGCGCAGCTCGATCTCGCTGTCGCCGCCGATGACCAGGGGCCGGTTGCTCAGTGCGTGCGGGCAGATGGGCACCAGCAGCAGGGCATCTAGCCCCGGGTGCACCAGGGGCCCGCCGCCCGACAGGGCATAGGCCGTGGAGCCGGTTGGGGTGGAGACGATCACCCCGTCCGAGCGCTGGGCGTTGACAAACTGCCCGTCGATCCAGGTTTCCAGCTCGATCATGCGCACGCTGTTCCATTTGTGCACGACAATGTCGTTGACTGCGCAGCCGCGGGTGCCGTCGGTGGCGACGTCAAGCATGGCCCGGGCGTCGGCGTGGTACTCGCCGGCCAGAATGTGATCCAGGTGCGCCTCCATGTGGTCCGGGGAAATGTCCACCAGAAAGCCGAGCCGACCGAGGTTGATGCCGAGCAGCGGTACGTCCGCCGGCGCCAGCTCGCGCGCAGCGTGCAGCAGGGTGCCGTCGCCGCCGACGATGATGATCAAGTCGCAGGTGGCGCCGAGCCTGGGGATGTCCAGCGGCGGCGGGGGGGCTGCACCATCCGAGCCGGCGGCAAGGTGACCCGCGACGGCCGCCGCTTGGGTGTCCAAACGCACCTCGATACCGCGCCGGCGCAGGTGCGCAGCCAGCCGAGCAATGGTGCCGGCCAGTTGTGAATCCTGATGTTGCTTTCCGATGATGCCGACGACTTGGAACTGGCTCATGGATGGCTCACTGCGCTGCGGTTGCAGGCGACGGTCCCGATCGCTACGCGCACGACCCCAGGACGGTAGCATGCCCCTGCGGTCGCGCCAACAAATGCCCTGCTGCTTATTCGGCTCCGGTCGGCTGCGGCATGGGCCCCGACGACCGGTTGCGCGGCGGATCGCGCGTCGACATGGATAGAAGGGGGGCGCCGTCCGAGCGCGGGGCGGTTGACACCCGCGCGGCGGCGCCCTAGATTGCCGGTTTAGCACTCGAATGCTTGGAGTGCTAAGGCCCTGCCGGCGCCGGACTACCCTGCACGCTCATGCCCAACAGCAGCCAATCGCGCATACCTGACTCGACCGTCTCGCTGCCCGGCGGTGGGCAAATCAGCGAACGGGCGCTGCATTTTCTGAAGGCACTGATCGAGCGCCACATTCGCGACGGCCTGCCGGTGGGGTCGCGCACGCTCGCACGGGATGCGGGCCTGGATTTGAGCCCAGCGACGGTGCGCAATGTCATGTCAGACTTGGAGGAGCTAGGGCTGGTGGCGTCGCCGCACACCTCCGCCGGCCGCGTGCCGACGGTGTCGGGCTACCGGCTCTTTGTGGACACCCTGTTGAAGGTGTCCCCCATGGACGACGAGCTGGTAGACCGGATGCGCTCGGGCTTCCAGTCCGGGAGCGAGTCGAAGGCGCTCATCGAGTCCGCCTCGCGGCTGCTCTCGGGCGTCACGCATCTCGCTGGGCTGGTGATGGTGCCGCGGCACGATCGCGAGGTGTTCCATCAGATCGAGTTGTTGAAGCTATCTGGCACACGCGTGCTCGCGATCCTGGTCACCGCCGATGGTGAGGTGCATAACCGGATCATTCATACCGAGCAGGAGTGCTCGCCAGCGCACCTGCAGCAGTCGTCCAATTACCTGACGCAGATGTTCTCTGGGCTTGATCTGCGCGAGGTGCGCCGACGTCTGTTGGAAGACCTGAAGCAGACACACCAACACATGGACACACTCATGATGCGGGCCATGGAGATGGCGCAGCGGGTGGTGGAGGGCGCCGAGCATCAAGACGACGTGCTCATCGCGGGCCAAACCAACCTGCTGGAATTCGAAGAGTTGGCCAACATGGATCGCTTGAAGTCGCTGTTCCAGGCATTCACCGAAAAGCGGCAGATCCTGGATTTGCTGGACCGCTGCATCGAGGCCGACGGCGTGCAGATCTTCATCGGCCAGGAGTCCGGCTTCGAGCTACTTGACGACTGCAGCCTGGTGACCACCACGTATCGGGTGGAAGACCAGATCCTCGGCGTGTTGGGCGTCATCGGGCCAACGCGGATGGACTACCAGCGGATCATTCCCGTGGTAGACGTCACCGCAAAGCTGCTGGCGGCGGCCCTACGCCGGCCATGAGGCAGCGCACTCGGTCGCGCCTGCGGTCGCGCCGGCGTTAGGCGGCCGGACGGGGCCCCGGGCCCCCCTGGATCGGGCATCTGCGCGCCGGGTCCGTCCCTCGTCTGGGAACCGCCGTGGATAGCGCTTCAGCTGCGGTCTTCCCGGCGGCAGCATGCACAGACCAATTCAGCCGCCGGCCATGCCTAGGCTCGTCGGCGTGCTTGGCAAGGCAAACACAGACTCACACCCTGGAGAGGCATGCCCCGAGCGGCAGTCCCTGGAGCAGACACCATGAATTCGGAGCCCAATCGCCAATACGACAACGAGACGGATACCGCGCCCAGCGCTGCGCCACAGGGCGCAGACCCGGCGCCGGGTCCGGAGCAGGTTGCCGACGACGGCCGGCCGGAAGCAGCGGCGGCCACCGCCGACGGCCCGCAGCAAGCCGCCCCCGGCGAGGACGCCGCGGCGCCGGCACAGCCTGACCCCGACCCTGATCCGGCCGAGCTGACCATGCTCCTGGAGGACGCCCGCGCGCGGGTAGATCAGGTGCAGGACCAGTTGCTGCGCACGCGCGCCGAGATGGACAACATGAGCCGCCGCCAGGCGAAGGAGCTGGAGAACGCCCACAAGTTCGCGTTGGAGGGTTTCGTGAAGGAGTTGCTGCAGGTGCGTGACAGCCTGGAGCTCGGGCATGCCGCCGCGCAGCAGCCGGATGCCGACGTGGTCAAGCTGCGTGAGGGAACCGAGCTGACACTCAAGCTCCTCGGCGACGTCATGAGCAAGTTTGGCGTTGAGCGGGTGTATCCGGAGGGCGAGCCCTTCAACCCGGACTACCACCAGGCCATGTCCATGCAGCCGCGCGCGGACCTGCCGGCGAACACGGTCACTAATGTCGTTCAGACCGGCTACACCCTGAACGGCCGGCTGGTGCGCCCGGCGCTGGTGATGGTGTCGTCGGCGGCCTGAGCCGAAGCCTGCGCGGCGGCGGCTTTGCGTGCCGCCATGGGGCGTCGGCAGCGGCCGCACTCGCGGTATCTGATCGCGCTCAGGGCGGCCTGCGAAAGCGTCCGCTGAGGCGGGCAGTACGCTTGAGAATTTCAAGGTTTTGCCCAACCTCCCCGGGCAGTTTCAGCCTCCGAGGGCACGACCGAGGGGCAACACAGACTCACATCGATTCAAAACTGGAGAGACACCATGGGAAAGATCATCGGCATCGACCTCGGCACCACCAATTCCTGCGTCGCCGTCATGGAGGGCGATAAGCCGAAGGTGATCGAGAACGCCGAGGGTGATCGCACCACGCCCAGCATCGTCGCCTTCTCCACCGACGGCGAGGTGCTGGTGGGCCAGTCCGCCAAGCGTCAGGCGGTCACCAACCCCAGCAACACGCTGTTTGCTATCAAGCGCCTGATTGGCCGCCGTTTCGAGGACCACGTCGTCTCCAAGGACAAGGAGATGGTCCCGTATAAGATCGTCAAGGCCGACAACGGCGATGCCTGGGTGGAGGTCAACGGCAAGAAGATGGCCCCGCCGGAAGTCTCGGCGAAGGTGCTGCAAAAGATGAAAAAGACCGCCGAGGACTACCTCGGCGAGACCGTCTCCGAGGCGGTTATCACCGTGCCGGCCTACTTCAACGACTCCCAACGCCAGGCCACCAAAGACGCCGGGCGCATCGCCGGCTTGGAGGTCAAGCGCATCATCAACGAGCCGACCGCCGCGGCGCTCGCCTACGGCATGGACAAGAAGCGCGGCGATCAGAAAATCGCCGTCTACGACCTCGGCGGCGGCACCTTCGACATCTCGATCATCGAAATCGCCGAGATCGAGGGCGAGCATCAGTTCGAGGTGTTGTCGACCAACGGCGACACCTTCCTCGGCGGCGAGGACTTCGATCTGCGCATCATCGACCACCTCGTCGAGACGTTCAAAAAGGAGCAGGGCTTCGACCTGCGCAACGACCCGCTAGCCCTGCAGCGCCTGAAGGAGGCCGCCGAGAAGGCCAAGATCGAGCTCTCTGCCAGCCAACAGACCGACATCAATCTGCCCTACATCACCGCGGACCAGACTGGGCCGAAACACCTCAACGTGAAGCTGACCCGGGCCAAGCTCGAGTCACTGGTTGAGCAGCTGATCGACCGCACCATCGCGCCCTGCCGCACGGCACTCAAGGACGCAGGCGTTGGTGCCGGCGAAATCGACGAGGTCATCCTGGTGGGCGGCCAGACGCGCATGCCCAAGGTGCAGGAGAAGGTCGAGGAATTCTTCGGCAAGGCGCCGCGCAAGGACGTCAACCCAGACGAGGCCGTCGCTGTGGGTGCGTCGATCCAGGGCGGTGTGCTCGGCGGCGGCGTCAAGGACGTGCTGCTGCTGGACGTGACCCCGCTGTCGCTGGGCATCGAGACCCTGGGCGGCGTCATGACCAAGCTCATCGACAAGAACACCACCATCCCCACCAGCGCGCAGCAGGTCTTCTCCACCGCCGACGACAATCAGACCGCGGTGACGGTGCACGTGCTCCAGGGCGAGCGTGAGCGGGCCATGGACAACAAGTCCCTCGGCCGCTTCGACCTTGCGGACATCCCGCCGGCGCCGCGCGGCGTGCCGCAAGTCGAGGTCAAGTTCGACATTGACGCCAACGGCATCCTCAACGTCTCCGCCAAAGACAAGGCCACCGGCAAGGAGCAGTCCATTGTGATCAAGGCCAGCTCCGGGCTCTCGGATGATGAGATCGAGCGCATGGTCCGGGACGCTGAGGCGCACGCCGAAGACGACAAGAAATTCCACGAGCTGGTGGGTGCACGCAACCAGGCGGATACCATGATCCACGCCACCCGCAAGTCGCTCGAGCAGCTCGGTGAGGACAAGCTCGAGCCGGGCGAACGCGACAGCATCGAAGCTGCCATCAAGGAGCTGGAAGAGGCCATGCAGGGCGAGGACAAGGACCGCATTCAGTCGTTGACGAAGAGCCTCGGCGATGCCTCCGCGAAGATGGCTGAGCGACTCTACGCCCAGAGCCAGGGCGGCGGCGGGGCCGGTCCGGGTGCCGCAGGCGGCGGCGATGCCGCTGGCAGCACCGGCGCCGACGCCGGTGACGACGTGGTCGATGCCGAGTTCGAAGAGGTCAAGGACGACAAGAAGTAACGCCCACCGAGCGCCGATGACCTCAAGGTGAGACGCGTGGGCGAGTGCTCACGCGTTCTTTCGTTGCGGGCACGGCCCGCGCAAAACGCAGCGCATTGAGGCGGATCAGCAACGCGCAGCGTGCCTGGACCCGCCCTGGCGTCGCGTGATCCCGAAACAGAACGCAGCCCCCGCAAGACAACGCCGATGCCCCGCGATTACTACGAAGTCCTCGGCCTAAGCCGCAATGCGAGCGAGCAGGACATCAAGAAGGCCTTTCGCCGGCTGGCGATGAAATACCATCCGGACCGCAACCCGGACGACGCCGAGTCCCTCGCCAAGTTCAAAGAGGCCAAAGAGGCCCACGACGTGCTCACGGACGCGCGCAAGCGCTCCGCCTACGACCAGTTCGGGCATGCTGGCGTCAGCGGCCAGGGTGGCTTTGGCGCCGGCGGTGGGCCCGGGGACTTCGGCGCCGGCGGCTTTTCGGACATCTTCGGCGACGTCTTCGGCGATATCTTCGGGGGTCGTGCCGGCGGCAGACGCACCCACCGCGGCACGGATCTGCGCTACGAGCTGTCCTTGACCCTCGAGGAGGCCGTCGCCGGCAAGGACGTCAGCATCAAGATCCCCACCACGGTGGAATGCCACCATTGCGGCGGCACCGGCGCCAAGCCTGGGACCAAGCCCAAAGAATGCCCCACCTGCCATGGCCAGGGTCAGGTGCGCATGCAGCAGGGCTTTTTCTCGATTCAGCAAACGTGCCCAACCTGCCGCGGCACGGGGACGATCATCGAGGAGCCCTGCCGCCACTGCCGCGGCAGCGGCCGGCTGCGCGAAGAGAAGAAGCTCAACGTCAAGGTGCCGCCGGGTGTGGATACCGGCGACCGCATCCGGCTCGCCGGCGAAGGTGAGCCCGGTGAGCAGGGCGGTCCGCCCGGTGACCTGTATGTGCAGGTCATGGTGCAGGACCACCCCATCTTCACCCGCGAGGAGAGCAACCTCTTCTGTGAAGTGCCCATCAGCTTCGCCACTGCGGCACTGGGCGGCGAGTTGGAAGTCCCGACACTGAGCGGCAAGGTGGTGCTTAAGGTGCCAGCAGGCACCCAAACCGGCAAGATGTTCCGCATGCGCGGCAAGGGCGTGAAGCCCGTGCGCGGTGGCCCCGTCGGTGACCTCATCTGTCGCGTCGTCGTGGAGACACCGGTGAATCTCACCGAGCGCCAAAAGGAACTGCTCCAGGAGCTGGACGAGACGCTGTCCTCCGGCGGCAAGCATCACAGCCCACACTCCAGCAGCTGGCTCGACGGCGTGAAGCACTTCTTCGAGAAGATGGGTCTCTGACGCCGCCGAGCGCGCACTCGCCTCGGTCGGCCGCGGCGGCGCGTGCCACGCTCAGCGCCCGGAATACAGGGGACTGCCTGGCGGCCAACCACCACTCGGCCCGATGCGGCCCTGCCCGGCAGGATTCGCCCGATGGGACCCGGCCGATGGGGTCCGCCTGATGGGGCCAGGCAGTGCCCGCCGAACCGTGACGCGGGACTGCTCACCAGACCGATGGCGCGCGATTGCGCCCCAAGCTAGCGCCGGCTAGGTTGAACACCTGCGCAACGGGAGCCATGCCATGCCTGACCTGCCTCGTCCCGATGAGGACGCGCTGCAACGTCACTTTCACGAGATCGAGACGCTGCTGTCACGTCAGCGCCTGGTCGATGATCTGACGCAGCGCCAGCACATGCCGCACCAGGCGCTGGTGGAGAACATTACCCACCGGCAGAATTTGGCGCGGCTGCAGCGCAAGCTCGACCAGCTGCACCCGGCCGATATCGCATACATCCTGGAGGCACTGCCGCTGAGCGAGCGGCTCTTCGTCTGGGACCTGGTGCGGGCCGACAAGGATGGCGCCATCCTGTTGGAGGTCTCCGATGCGGTGCGCGAGAACCTGCTCGAGACCATGGATCGGGACGAGATCAAGTCTGCGGCTGAGCGCCTGGATGCCGATGAGCTCGCTGACCTGATCCCCGACCTGCCGCAGGAAGTGGTCGAGGAGGTGCTGGAGTCCCTCGGCCAAAAGCAGCAGGAGCGCGTCCGCGCGGCGATGTCCTACCCCGAGGGCACGGTGGGCGCGCTGATGGATTTCGATCTGGTCAAGGTGCGCGAGGACGTGACCCTGGAGGTCGTGCTGCGCTACCTGCGCCGTTTCGAGGCGCTGCCAGATCACACCGACAAGCTCTATGTCGTCGACCGCGATGAGCGGCTGCGCGGCATCTTGACGCTGGAAATGCTGCTCATCCATGAGCCAGAGACGGCGGTCTCGCGGGTCATGCAGTCAAAGGATCTGATTACGTTCGGCCCAGAGGACGAGGCACGGCAGGCGGCGGGCGCCTTCGAGCGTTACGATCTAGTCTCAGGGCCGGTGATCGATGCCGACCAGCGGCTCATCGCGCGTGTGACGGTGGCCCAGGTGGTGGACTACATTCGCGAGGAGAGCGAGGCCGAGATCCTCAACAGCGCCGGGCTCCAGGAAGAGGAGGACCTCTTCGCGCCGGTGCTGCGCTCGGTGCGCAATCGCTGGGCGTGGCTCGCCATCAATCTGATCACCGCCGTGATTGCCTCGCGGGTGATTGATCTGTTCGAGGGCTCCATCGCCCAGTTGGTTGCGCTGGCCGCGCTGATGCCGATCGTCGCCGGGATCGGCGGCAATGCCGGCAACCAGACCATCACCATGATCGTGCGCGCAATCGCGACTGGGCAGGTACAGCCCTCGGCGTGGCGCCGTCTGTTGATCAAGGAGCTGGGTGTGGCCCTGATCAACGGCATGGTGTGGGGCGGCGTGGTCGGTATCTTTGCCGGGGTGCTATACCAGAACGTGGAGCTCGGGCTGGTGATGGTCTCGGCAATGACCCTGAACCTGATCCTGGCCGCAACCGCAGGCGTGCTCATCCCGCTGATACGCCAACGCCTTGGGCGTGATCCTGCCCTCGGCAGCTCCGTGTTGATCACGGGGCTGACCGACTCGGGCGGGTTCTTCATCTTCCTCGGTCTGGCGACGCTGTTCCTGCTCTGACGCCGCGAAGGATCATGCACCACGGCTACGTCCTGTCCATCGACCAGGGTACGACGGGTACCGCGGCGCTGATCTTCGATCACGCCGGACAGCTGCGCGGCCGCGCCTATTCTGAATTCACCCAGCACTATCCCCGCCCGGGCTGGGTGGAGCACGATGCCGAGGAGATCCTCCTGATCTCCCTGAAGGTCGTTGCCGAAGCGGTGCGGGCGGCCGGCATCCAGCCCGATGCGCTCGCCGCCATCGGCATCACCAACCAGCGCGAGACCGTGGTGGTGTGGGACAAGGCCAACGGCAAGCCCATCGGGCGGGCCATCGTCTGGCAAGACCGACGCACCGCGCGCGACTGCGATGCCCTCAAGGCGCAGGGGCTGGAGGCGATGGTTCGCGAAAAGACCGGGCTCGTCATCGACCCCTATTTCTCCGCCACCAAGCTCAAGTGGCTGCTGGACAACACCGCTGGCCTGCGCCAGCGCGCGGCGCGCGGCGAGGTCTGCTTCGGCACCATCGACGCCTGGCTCGTCTACCAGCTCACCGGGGGCCGGGCCCATGTGACGGACTATTCCAATGCCGCGCGGACCCTGCTCTACAACATCCGCGACCTGACCTGGGATGCCGAGCTGCTGGCGCTGTTCGATATCCCAGCGGCCATGCTCCCCGCCGTGCGGCCGTCATCCGAGGTCTACGGCGAGACCGACCCGCAGATGTTCTTCGGCACCCGCCGTATCCCGGTGGCGGGCATCGCCGGCGACCAGCAGGCGGCGCTGTTCGGCCAGGCCTGCCACAGCCCCGGCATGGCCAAGAACACCTACGGCACCGGCTCCTTCGTGCTCATGAATACCGGCACCGAGGCGGTCAACAGCAACGAGAAACTGCTCACCACCATCGCTTGGCGGATCGGCGACGAGCCCGTGCAGTACGCGCTGGAGGGGGCGATCTTCGTCACCGGCTCTGCCGTGCAGTGGCTGCGGGACGGCCTCGGCATCATTGGTGATGCCGCAGAGACCCTGGAGCTGGCCCGGGGTGTGCCCGACAACGAGGGCGTCTACTTCGTGCCGGCGTTGGTGGGCCTCGGCGCACCCCATTGGGATCCGTACGCCCGGGGCATGCTCATCGGCATCACCCGCGGCACCGGCAGGGGCCATGTGGCCCGCGCCGTGTTGGAAAGCATGGCGTACCAAACCCGCGACGTCATCGATGCAATGCAGCGCGATGCGGGCATCACGCTCACCGAGCTGCGCTGTGACGGCGGCGCGTCGGTGAACAGCGTGCTGATGCAGTTCCAGTCCGACATCCTCGGCGTCAACGTGGAGGTGCCGCGCATCGTCGAGACCACCGCGCTCGGCGCTGCGTATCTCGCGGGCCTCGCGGTGGGCTTCTGGGAGAGCCGGGCGCAGCTCGCCCAGAAATGGGCACTGGACAACCGCTATCGCCCCGGCATGCGACCGGAACAGCGCGAGCGGCTATACCGGCGCTGGCAAAAGGCTTTGGCCCTGGCCAAGGGCTGGGCGTTGGACGACGACTAGCGCCGCGTCAGCGCGTCGCCGGCACAACACCAGTTGCTGCTTGGCGAGGGCGAAGGGCAAAGCACACCCGAAGGCGGGAACCTAGGCCCTAGGCCCGGGCCGATGAGTCGGCTTTCGGCAAATCAACCGCACCGCACCGTAGCGAAACGCCACATCCGGCCGGTCGCGCACCGCGTCGAAGGCGGCCGTCATCGCCCGCTCCATGGCCGGCGTCGCATAGCCTTGGGCCTGCAGGCGCTCACTGCCGGATGCCAGCAGCGCCTGCAGGTAGCGTAGCTGCTCGGCCCGGTCGCGCGTCGCATCGGTGCTGGCAATGACGAGCCTGGGCTCCTCCGCCAGCACTTCGGCGCCCAGGGATTGGGCGATGCGGCCCAGCGTGGCGCCGATGCAGGGGTCGCCGCCGCCGATGTCGGCTTGGCACCGATTGAAGGCCTCCCACCAGGCCGTAATCGCCGGTTGTGGCGGGTCGAAGCCGAAGGTTTGGTTGTCCACCTCGGTGAGAATCACTCGACCCGTGGGCTTGACCACCCGCAGCAGCTCGCGCACAACAGCGGCGGGCTCCTGCAGATGCTCCAACACCCAAATGGTCATGCCGACGTCGAAGCTGTTGTCGGCAAAGGGCAGGGCGTGGGCGTCGCCCCGCACCAAGCGGATCTGCGCGTGGTCGGCGAGCCACGCGCGCCCAGCATGCAGGTGCACGGCACTGAGGTCGAGGCCGGTGAGTGCCAGGTGCGGTGCGCGCTGCTCGATGAGCTGCAGTTCCGCGCCCACGGCACAGCCGACCTCCAACAGGCTGCGGTCCTGTGAGAAATCCAGCCCGCCGAAAACCGGCGTCGCGAGCATCTGCGCCTGCGCCAGCAGGCGCCGGCGCTCCGCCTCGCTGAAACCATGGATGTAGTGCTCCGCCATCGCCCGTCGCTACCTGTTTACCGTTCCATCATTGTCCAGTCATCGCGCCGGCTTGCGCCCTGTGGCCAGCCATGTAAGAGCGGCCAGCGCCAAAGGGTATCTGCACAGCGGCTCGTGCCCCAGTGTCCATCCGCCAGTCGTGCGTTGTGGTCAGCCGCATCCCATTGATCAAATCCTGCCGGGCCATGGTGCAGCCACCGCCCGCAGTCTGCGCCGCAGCAATTTCCGCCGAAAAACGATCCCTCGCTAAAACGATAGCTTGGAGTGAAGCAGCAAAAAGGTCTTCGCAAACTTTCTGCATTAAATCAGTATACTGTCGCGCAAACCTAAGGTTGTGGGGCAGGTATCGATGAGTGCACCGTTTTGCCGCAAGGACCTCAGCGCCGAGGGGCTGCTGCGCACCGCCCGGCAGGTTTTCGCCGCCATCCCCGACGCACCCGGCAACGACATCGCCCTAGTGGATCACCTGCTGTCGGGGCTCGCGCTGTTCGGCCTGAAGTACCCCTCGGTGCTGCAGTTCGAGCAAGACTGCCGCGAGGCGAGCACGCGGGCGAACCTCAAGGCGCTCTACGGGATCGAGCGAGCGCCGAGTGACACCCGCTTTCGCGAGCGCTTCGATGCGCTCGATCCGGGCTGTCTGCAGCCGTTGTACAAGGCGCTGTTCGCGCAGTTGCAACGGGGTAAGGGGCTGGAGGGGTTCGACGACCTCGATGGGCACTACCTGCTCTCGCTCGACGGCACCGGGTATTGCTCCTCCAAGCAGGTGCACTGCGCGCAGTGCGCACAGAAGCAGTACCGCGACGGCACCACGACGTACTACCACCAGATGCTGGGCGCGGTGCTGGTGCATCCGGATCACGCCGAGGTCTTCCCGCTCGCACCCGAGCCGATCCTCAAGCCCGACGGGTCGAAGCAGAACGATTGCGAGCGCAACGCCGCCAAGCGTCTGCTCACGGATCTGCGCCGCGCCCATCCGCACCTGAAGCTGATCGTCGTCGAAGACAGCCTGGCCTCCCACGGTCCGCACATCCGCCATCTGCAAGCGCTGGATTTCAAATTCATCCTCGGCGCCAAGCAGAGCGACCACACCTACTTGTCCGACTGGGTGGACAGCAGCGAGCAGACCGTCGACACCACTGTCACCGACGCGCACGGCTACCGCCACCGCTTTCGCTACCTCAACGGTGCGCCGCTCAACGACGCCCACTTCGACTTCGAGGTGAACTTCCTCGAGTACTGGGAGCACGCCCCCGATGGGCGCGTCACCCACTTCGCCTGGGTGACGGACCTCCCCATCACCGATGCCAACCTCATGACCTTGATGCGAGGTGCCCGCGCACGCTGGAAGATCGAGCACGAGACCTTCAACACCCTCAAGCACCAGGGCTACCACTTCGAGCACAACTTCGGTCACGGCCACCAGCACTTGAGCACTGTGCTGATGCACCTGATGATGCTGGCCTTCCTGATCGATCAGATCCAACAGCGCTGCTGCCGGCTGTTTCAGGCCGCCTTGAGCGCAGCCGCCAGCAAGGCCCGCCTGTGGCGCAAGCTGCGCACGCGCTTCGACCTGTGCCTGATCCCCGACTGGGCGACGCTGTGGCGCTCCATCATCGCACCGCCGCAGTTCGCCTTGGGCCACGACACCTCGTAACCGCCGGCCGTGACCGACCGTGCTCGACGTGTCTCTTGAGGGGAACAATCAGCCACCGTTGCCATCGCGCCGCCCGGCGCGAGCGAGTCGCTATGCCCGTCCGTGCGCCAGCCGCGCCGGTGCCGGTGTCCGGCGCTTGCTGGCGTACACAGCGGGAATTGCTGTCTGCGCCGCATCATTGCAGCATCTGAGTCGGCTATGATTTCGACTTTCGGCGAAGCGACAGACCCACAATGACATGTAACCAGCCGGAGAACAGCGCGTGAGGACCCTCGCCGAATCCTGCAAGCCCCGCGACAGCATCTTCGATACGGCCCGGCGGGACACCGTCCTCGACCTGACCGACCTCATCCAAGGTCGCATCGACCCCGATACGTTCTTCCGCGAGAACCACATCACCGAAGGCATGCGCATCCTGCTGACGGAGGGGTTCCGGCGGCTGGAAGGCAAGACCACCCAAGGCGTCTCCAAGCTGACCCAGGCGATGGGCGGCGGCAAGACCCACCTGCTCAACGCCCTGGGGCTGCTCGCCCAGTATCCCGATTACCGGCGGCTGGTGATGGGCGACTTCTACACCCCCGCGGAGCACTTGGGCCCGGTCCGCGTGGTCGCCTTCTCCGGCCGCGAGAGCGACGCGCCGCTTGGCATCTGGGGCGCCATCGCAGAGCAGCTCGGCAAGAAAGAGCAGTTTGCTGACTATTACTCGCCACTCTCGGCGCCTGGGCAGACCGCTTGGGTGAACCTCCTCAAGGGCGAACCGCTGCTCATCTTGCTCGACGAGCTGCCGCCTTATTTCGAGTACGCCAAGTCCAAGGGCATCGGCAACTCGGATCTCTCCGTCGTCACGGCGACAGCACTGTCGAATCTCCTCGTCGCCATCGGCAAGGACGAGCTGTCCAACGTCTGCCTGGTCATCACCGACCTCAAGGCGTCCTATGCCGGCGGCAGCCAGCAGATCATCCAGGCGCTGAGCGAGCTGGACAGGGAGACCGGGCGCACCGCCATGAGCTTGGAGCCAGTGCGCATGAACACGGACGAGTTCTACCAGATCCTGCGCAAGCGCATCTTCGAGCAGTTGCCGGAATAAGGAGCAGATCGCCGAAGTCGCGCAAGCCTATGCCAAGTCGGTCCGCGACGCCCGGCAGATGGACGTGACCAATGCCTCGCCGGAGCAGTTCGCGGCGCGCGTGGCCGAGTCCTATCCGTTCCACCCATCGATCCGCGACCTCTATGCCCGCTTCAAGGAGAACCCCGGCTTCCAGCAGACCCGCGGCCTGATCCGGCTGATGCGCATCGTCGCCTCGCGCCTGTGGGAGCGCGGCCAGGCCGCCAAGGTGCATCTCATCAATGCCCACGACATCGATCTCAACGATCGCGAGACCCTGTCAGAGATCAACCAGATCAACAACAGCCTTGAGAACGCCGTCTCTCACGACATCGCCTCCGCGGGCCAGTCTGTTGCAGAGATCCTCGACACCAACCTCGGCGGCAGCGACGCGCAGGACGTCATGAAGCTGCTGCTGGTCGCCTCATTGTCCAACGTCGCCGGCGGCACCAAGGGCCTCACGCTGCCGGAGATGGTCGCCAACCTCTGCGCGCCCGGGCGCGACATCTCCAAGCTCAAGCACGAGGTCATCAACCGCCTGGTCACCACCGCCTGGTATCTGCACACCGGGCGCGATGGGCGGCTGTTTCTGAAGAACGTCCAGAACCTGGTCGCCCGGCTGCGCACCACTGCCGAGAGCTATCTGCACGATCAGTCCCTGCGTGAGCTGCGCGACAGGCTGAACGAGCTGTTCAAGCCCGACACCGGCTGGTGCTACCAAAAGGTCCAGGCGCTGCCGGCGGTGGACGAGATCGACATCGCGCAGGACAAGACCACGCTCGTCATCGCCAGCCCGACCTCCGGCGGCCTCAACCCGGACCTTAAGCAGCTCTACGACAACATCGACTTCAAGAACCGCGTCTGTTTCCTGACCGGCCAGCGCAGCGCCGATGCGCTGCTGAACGCGGCCAAGGAACTGAAGGCCATCCGTCACATCATCGACGAGTTGAAGTCCGAGGGTACGCCGGACAATGACCCGCAGTTGGTGCAAGCACGGGACCTGCTCGACCGCATCCAGAACCAGTTCGGCAGCGCGCTCCGCGAGACCTTCTCCACGCTCTACTACCCCAGGGCCCAGCGCCTGATGTCCGCGGACTTCCCGATGGAGTTCAATGCCAACCGGTACGACGGCGAGGACCAGATCATCCGCACCCTTAGGGCCAAGATGAAGTACACGGATGACGTCAGCGGCGACAGCTTCGTCAAAAAGGTCGAGCAGCGCCTGTTCACGCAGAAGGTCATGCCCTGGTCCGAGATCAAGCGCCGCGCCGCCACCAACCCGGCCTGGCAATGGCACCGCCCCGACGCGCTGGACAAGCTCAAGGAGGAGTGTGTCCACCGCGACACCTGGCGCGAGAGCGGCGGCTACATCGAGAAGGGGCCGTTCCCCAAGCCCGCAACCCAGGTCAAGCTCCAGGAGCTGTCCCGCGACGATGCCACGGGCCGCGTCAAGCTCCGCGCCACGCCCATCAATGGCGACGCCGTCTACGTCGAGGTCGGCGGCCCGGCGACCACCGCCTCGCAGAAGATCTCCGGGCGCGACTACGAGACCGACGAGCTTACGGTCTCCTTCCTCGCCGTCGATTCCAGCGGCGCGCACGAGACTGGCGACCCGGCGACCTGGCACAACCGGATCACCCTGAAGAGCCGGGTCTTCAACGCCGGTGCGGACAAGATGGTCGAACTGCGCGCTGCACCCCCCGCGCCCATCCGCTACAGCACAGACGGATCAGACCCCAAGGTCTCCGGCGGCTCTTACAACGACCCCTTCCTCGTCCCCGAAGGCGCGCGCCTCGTCCTCGCCGTGGCCGAGAAGAAGGGCATCATCTCCGATGTGCTGCAAGTCTCCATCAACTGGCACGAGGTGCGGGACGTCGATAGACCCATCGACAAGGGGAGTCCGGCCACCTGGCGTTCGCACAGTGGCTTCAGCTTCTCCACCACGCGCACTGCCTACGGCTTCCTCGAACGCTTGCGCAAGCGCGACGCCAAGGCCGCCGTCACCCGCATCGCGGTCCTCGACGGCCAGTGGGCGGATCTGAACCTGGCAGACGACCTCTTGTTGGACGCGGACCAAATTCAGACCACCGTCGAGCACCTACGCTCGCTGCTCACTGAGGGCGAGGTCACGGTCGAGGCCGCCGCGCTCTGGTTCCCGACAGGTCAGCAGTTGCTCGATTATGTCCGCGACATCGCCGCCGAGCTGCCGCCGCGCGGCGAGATACAGCCGTGAGGGGACGCGGGACCCATGTCGGCAAGCCGGGGGTAACCTTGCAACCAAGGGGCATCACACCTAGCATCTAGTCATCCTGACTAGATCATAGCCGGAATCATGAACAACACCCCCACGGACGCCACCACCGCGCACGGCCCCTGGAAGCTCCAAGACGCCAAGGCGCGCTTCAGCGAGGTGGTGCGGCTCGCCAGTGAGGCAGGCCCCCAGCACGTCACCGTCAACGGCAAGGAGCAGGCCGTGATCCTGTCCGCGGAGGACTATCGCCGTCTGCGCGGTGAGCCCATGGGCGATGCGCTGGTGCGGCAGTTCGCCGAGGCCGAGCTCGACGATGTCGACTTCGAACACCCGCGGACGCGCGGCCCGGTCCGGGATATCGCGCTGTGACCGGCTGGCTATTGGATACGAACATCCTGTCCGAGCTGCGCCGCAAGGCCCCGGCGCCGGCCGTCGTCGAATTCGTCTCCAGCACGCCACTGCACCAACTCCACGTCAGCACCGTCACCTTCGCCGAGATCCGTTACGGCATCGAGTTGCTGGCCGATCCCGCGCGCCGTGCCAAGCTGACACACTGGCTCGACCATCGCCTGCGGCCCATGTTCGAAGGGCGTATCTTGCCCATCTGTGAAGACACCTTGCTGCAATGGCGTCTCCTCATCGAGTCCGGCCGCAAGCGCGGTCATACCTTTAGCCACCCGGACGTGCTGATTGCGGCGAGTGCGGCACGCCATGGGCTGACGGTCGTGACCCGCGATGTTGCCGACTTCGAGGCCGCTGGAGTCCCCAGCATGAACCCTTGGCACGCCTGATCGGTCTCGACACAGCATTGGTAACTCGCACGAAACCCCTGTGCACCGGCTTCGGCTTTTGCCCGGAGGAATCGGTCCACCACTTCCTGGTCACCATTCCGCCCAGCAACCGCGAGGACGTGCTGATCTCCGAGCACATGACCTGGGACGAGGGCCAGGCCGCAACGCCGCCCACCTTCGCCTTCGGCGAGGCCGAGGGCAAGCTGCGCGTCGTGCTGGCCCGTGCCAAGTGGAACGCCATCGCCGACGAGGCGCGGGTCGAATTCAACAAACGCCTGAAGCAGGACGGCCGCAAGTCCGGCAGTTGGAAGACCGGCACCAACCCCGTCTCGCGCCTGCTCGGCAATGAGCTGGTGCTGCTCGCCTGGGCCATCGAGGAGGCGGACCCCGCCCTGATCCCAGCCGCCGTCAAGAACTGGCTCGGCCTGGTCCCCGAGGAGCGCTGGTGGCTCTACACCATGACCTCCGCTGCCACCGGCCACGCCGTCCAAGGCCGCAACAAGGGCTGGCGCAAGGCGGTGCGCTACGCACTCACGGAGAAACCGGTATCCGATGCCCCGCATGAGCCGCCGCTTGTGTTTGACTTGCGCAGTCATGCCGGCCAACCCGCGTCCAACCCGGAGACACCCCAAACGCTCGAGGCCCGCGACGACCGCGGCAGGCGTCAAACGAAGCCGACTGAGGCCCCGCTCCAGTTCGGCCGAGCGGATCACGAGCACCAGCGGAGAGGTCCATGCAAGCCATCGAGATCGAAGCCCAAATCGACGAGCAGGGTGGAATCCACATCAAACTGCCGCAGAGGCGCCCACCTCGACCAGCGCGCGTCATCGTGCTGTTCGATGGGGACCAGGACGCACCCCCGGTTGGTCGCGAGGAGGCCAACGACTTCGCGGCCATCTGGGCCGACCTGGCGGACGCGGACTTCGACGCCTCCCTGCGGGAGAACGAAGAACCGCGCCGCGGCGCCTTCGCCAGCCGGCCCGCCAGATGAGGCTGGCGCTGCTGGATACTGACGTCCTGTCCTTGTACCTCCGACAGGGAGACGCCGCCATCGTCGACCAGTGCCGCCGCTACATCCGCGAACATGATCTCCTCACCTTCAGTGCCGCACCGGCCGCTGGTGTTGGCTGAGGCATGTCTCTGGCTCGGTCCGCCTGGTCTGCAACTCCTTGGTCCGGGCAGATGATGTGGCCGTTGCCAAGCGGGGGGCGCAAGCGGCCATGCGCCGGAAATGGTGCGATACCGAGCCTAAGAAGCTCCCCGAGGCGGCCAAGCCCCTTCTCCAGCGTCTCTACGACCTTTTGCTCAGCGACAAGCTCCAGGCCCACGTCATGCCCGACGAGGCGTGCGGCCTGACCAGCGGCAATGCGGGTGTCATTACCCTGGGCAGACGGACGCCGAATCCTTGGGAGCACCAGAAGCACGTCGTCAAACCGGCGTTCCACGCCCATCTGGGTCCGCACGGCGCGCGCTTCGTCGTCTGGGGAGCCAGGTCGCCCTCATCCGGCCCCAGTGGACTGACGCGCGCCGGTGAGGTCCTTGACGTAGACCTTGGAGTTGCGTCGGGCGTTGTAGGCCGCCCGCCGTGCCGGGGGCAGGGCGTCCACGCCGGTAGGCTCGAAGCCGCGCTCCCGGAACCAGTGCGCGGTTTGGGTGGTGAGGACGAAGAGCCGCTCCAGCCCCCGCTCGCGGGCGAGGCCCTCGATATGCGCCAGCAGCCGGTCGCCGCGGCCGCGCGTGCGGTAGTCCGGGTGGACGGCGACACAGGCGAGTTCGCCGATCTGCTGCTCGGGCCAGCAGAAGAGGGCCCCGCAGGAGAGCACGGTGCCGTCGCGCTCGGTGACCCGGAAGCGATCGATGACCTCCTCCAGATCCTCCCGCGGACGGGGCACCAAGACGCCTGCCTGCTCCAGGGGCTCCAGCAGGGCGCGAATCCCCGGGATGTCATCGATGCGCGCGGGGCGCAGCTCCTCGAAGGGCCGGTCGGAGATGAGGGTGCCGGCGCCGTCGCGGGTGAAGAGCTCCTGCAGCAGGGCGCCGTCGTGTCGGCGCGGGATCAGGTGGACGCGGCGGATGCCGCTGCGGCAGGCATCGGCACCGGCACGCAGCGCCTGTGCCAGCTCCTCCGGCGGACCGCTGTCCGTTGCCAGTCGGGCATCGACATCTGCTGCGAGCAGGTTGGAGGCGGGGCGGCCGTCGCCATCGGTGACGCCATCACCCTCGATGAGAAACACCAGCTTGTCCGCACCCAGCGCCACGGCTGCGGCCCGGGCCACATCCGCGGCCGCCAGGTTGAAGACCTCACCGGTGGGTGAGTAGCCGATGGGCGGCATCAGTGCCACGGCGCCCGCGTCTAGGGCCGCGCGCAGGGCCTCGCGGTCGATCCGTCGCACCTTGCCCGTGTGCTGGTAGTCCACGCCGTCTAGCACGCCGATGGGGCGGGCGATAACGAAGTTGCCGGAGGCCACTGGGATGCGCACACCGGCCATGGGCGAGTTGGCGAGGCCCATGGACAGAAGGGCCTCCAGCTCCACCCGCGCGCTGCCGGCGGCCTCTTTGACGCAGGCGAGGGCGGCATCGTCCGTGATGCGCAGTCCGCCGACGTAGCGCAGCTCGGCTCCGCGCTCCGCGAGGCGGCGCTCGATCTGCGGGCGGGCGCCATGCACCAGCACCAGCCGGATGCCCAGGCCGTGCAGCAGCGCGATGTCATGGACCAGCGCTGGCAGCGCCGGGTCATCCAGCGCCTCCCCGCCGAAGGCGATGACGAAGGTCCGCCCGCGGTGGGCGTGGATATACGGTGTGCACTGGCGAAACCAGTGCGCGAAGGCGGTGGCGTTGCTGCTGGGGGATGACACGGCGGCGGCTTCAGGCGACGCGGGAGGCGTCAGTATGGCGCTTTTTGTGGAGCCTATGCTGCACGCGATTGCCCAGAAGCGGAGGCGTTGCACCGTGCGTCTGGAGCCCGAGCATGCCCGTGCACAGTGACTGCTGCCTTTGCCAGGGCTCGGCTATTCGCACAGAATACGCGGTTTCTGGCGCGGCCCGCTGTGCGGGGCCGCAACAGCGGGCTTCGTCACTGCCATGCATCTCCACGAATATCAGGCCAAGCGGCTGCTCGCCGAGTATGGCGTTGCGGTGCCTGCGGGCAGCGTCGCCGACAGCGCGGATGCCGCAGAGCAGGCCGCGCGCGCCCTGGGCGGCAGGGCCTGGGTGGTGAAGGCGCAGGTGCACGCCGGCGGGCGCGGCAAGGCGGGCGGCATCCGCCGCTGCGAGGACCCGACAGAGGTCGCGGCTGCGGCGCGCGCGCTCATCGGCACGCGACTCGTCACCCAGCAGACCGGCGCCGACGGTCTGCCGGTGGGCCAGGTGCTGGTCGAAGCGGCCACCGCGGTGGCGCGGGAGCTCTATCTCGCGGCGTTGATGGACCGTGCCGCCGGGCGCATCGCCTTCATGGCCGCCGCCGCCGGCGGCGTGGACATCGAGTCCGTCGCGGCCGAGACGCCGGAGCAGCTGCTGCTGACCCGGGTCGATCCGGTCATCGGTCTGCTGCCCTGGCAGGCTCGCCGCCTAGGGTATGCCCTGGGGCTGGATAAGGCGCAGGTGAGCGCCCTCGGCGGCATTTTGGGCGGCCTCTACCGGCTGCTGTTGGACGCGGATGCAAGTCTTGCAGAGGTCAATCCGCTGGTGGTCACGGACACCGGTGAGCTGCTGGCGCTGGACGCCAAGGTGAATCTGGACGACAACGCGCTGTATCGCCATGGCAATCTGGCCGCGCTCCGGGATACATCGCAGGAAGACCCGCGGGAGCTCGCCGCCGCCGCCCACCAGCTGAGCTACATCGCCCTCGACGGCGACATCGGCTGCATGGTCAACGGGGCTGGCCTGGCCATGGCCACCATGGATCTGGTACAGCTCCACGGCGGTCAGCCTGCCAACTTCCTGGATGTCGGCGGCGGGACCAGCGCGGAGCGTGTTGCCGAGGCATTCAAGCTGATCCTCGGCGACGGCCGGGTGCGGGCGGTACTAGTGAATATCTTCGGCGGCATCGTCCGTTGTGACCTCATCGCCGAGGGCATCATCGCCGCCGCCCGGGAGGTGGCGCTGGATGTGCCGCTGGTGGTGCGTCTCGAGGGCACCCGCGCGGCCGAGGGACTGGCGCTATTGGCAGCGAGTGGTCTGGCACTACAGACGGCGAGCAGCCTCACCGACGCTGCGCAACAGGCGGTCGCCGCGGCAGCCGCGGCGGCCTAGCACAGACACGCTGGAGGAGCAGCCGTGGCCGTTTTGGTCGACGCAGACACCCGGGTCATCTGTCAGGGCTTCACGGGCCGGCAGGGGACCTTCCACAGCGAGCAGGCCATTGCCTACGGCACGCGGATGGTGGGCGGCGTAACGCCCGGCAAGGGCGGGCAGTGCCACCTCGGCCTCCCGGTCTTCGATACGGTGCACGACGCGGTCGCCGAGACCGGCGCCGACGCCACCATGATTTACGTGCCGGCGCCCTTTGCGCCGGACGCCATCATGGAGGCGGCGGACGCCGGCGTCCGCGTCATCGTCTGTATCACCGAAGGCATTCCGGTGCTCGATATGTTGCGGGTCCGCGCCGCGCTGGCGGGACACGACTGTGTGCTGATCGGGCCGAATTGCCCCGGCATCATTACCCCCGGAGCGTGCAAGATCGGCATCATGCCCGGCGCCATCCATAGTCCCGGACGTGTCGGCATCGTCTCGCGCTCCGGCACGCTGACCTACGAGGCGGTCCACCAGACCACCGCGACCGGGTTTGGCCAGAGCACCTGCATCGGCATCGGCGGTGACCCCATCCATGGGCTCGACTTCATTGCCTGCTTGGACCTCTTTGAGCAGGACCCGCAGACCGAAGCCGTGATCATGGTGGGGGAGATCGGCGGTGATGCGGAGGAGCGCGCGGCCGCCCATATTGCCGCGCAGATCACAACGCCCGTGGTGGCCTACATTGCCGGCGTTACGGCGCCGCCGGGCAAGCGCATGGGGCACGCCGGTGCCATCGTCAGCGGCGGTGCCGGCGCCGCTGAGGGCAAGTACCGCGCGCTGGACGCCGCCGGGGTGAGAACAGTCCCCTCGCCGGCGGAGCTGGGTGCCGCGGCGGCCGCGGTGCTCGGAGGGTGATGAGGGACGATCTGGCGCCGGCAAGTCCACGCCAGCGCAGTGGCTGCTCGGATCAGGGCGGCGCTGGTACCAACGCCAATGCGCTCTTATACTCCAGAGACTTGCTCATTCCCAAGCCCTAACGGGAGAACCCCATGAAAAAGGTCGAAGCCATCATCAAGCCGTTTAAGCTCGACGACGTCCGCGAGGCCTTGTCCCAGGCCGGGATCACGGGCATGACCGCCATCGAGGTCAAGGGCTTCGGTCGGCAGAAAGGCCATACCGAGCTGTACCGCGGCGCGGAGTACGTGGTGGACTTTCTGCCGAAGGTGAAGATCGAGCTGGTGATCGCCGACGATCAGTTAGACACCTGCGTCGACGCTGTCACCAAGGCCGCGCGCACCGGCAAGATCGGCGACGGCAAGATCTTCATTAGCAGCATCGATCGCGTTGTTCGAATCCGCACTGGCGAGGAGAACGAGGCGGCCGTCTGATCCTGGTGGCGATACGCCATCGCGCGGTCCGCGATGACTTGCGGCGGCAAGATGCGCGCCGCGCGCCACCGCCTGCTGTGTGGCTGTTTTGTCGAGGTGATGGTGGGTAGGGAAGGGTCAGCAGGAGGCAGGCTGCAGTGCCCGACATCGCGGCTGCCTCCTCATGGGTTGCCTGCTAGTTGCGGTCCAACCCCAGATAGTCCCAAATCCGCCGCCCAAGGCTGATTTCCTCAGGTGCGGGCGTGTCGTCAATGAAACGTCCCTCCCGACGGTTGAGCTCTAGTACCCGTCGGGCGTCGGCCGCCAAATCATCCTTGCCGAGCCGCTCATAGGCTTCGATCAAAACCTCTAGCGCGTCCTGGACAGCGGCCGTCCGCTGGAAGCGTTCGATCACATACTGCGCCCGATTGGCAGCCGCTAAGTAGGCCCCACGCCTCATATAGTATTTCGCGACGCCAACCTCGCTCTTGGCGAGGTTGCCACGTAAGTACAGCATCCGTTGCCGGGCGTCGGCGGCGTACCTGCTGTCCGGGAAGCGCCGCACCAGCTCCGCGAAGTCCTCGAAGGCGTCGAGGGCCGAGCCCGGATCGCGCTGCGACTGGTCCGTGGGGATAAACCGGTCGATGAAGCCGACACTACGGTTGTAGTTGACGATGCCCTTCAGATAATAGGCATAGTCCACGTAGGGATTTTGCGGATAGAGCTTGATGAAGCGATCCGCGGCGGCGATGGCCTGCTCCGGCTCCTCTGCCTTGTAGTATGCATAGGCGACGTCGAGCTGCCCCTGCATCGCGTAGCGCCCGAACGGATAACGTGTCTCGAGCTTCTGGTAAAGCTCGATGGCGCGCTTATAGTTGGCGCTGTCCAGCTCCCGGGCTGCCCGGTTGTAGAGCTCCGCCGCGGTCCATCCCTCGGTCTCATCGAAGTCCTTGCCGATGATGCCGCAGCCGGATAGGCCGATGGCGAGCAAAAAAATGACAAGCGCTGCGCGCATCCTGACGTCGGTTGGCAGAGGTCGAAATAGCCCGGCATTGTAGCGGAACTTGGTTATCAACACAGGACAGTTCGACCCCCCACCGCCGGCGGACGCCGAGGACGTGGACCGTTCAGCCACGTCGGTCTCGGAGCAGCACATCCACCGCACGCTCGACATCGATCCAGCACACGCCGGACGACGTCTGGACCAGGTGCTGGCGCAGCTCTTGCCTGACTTCTCCCGCGGACGGATTCAGGGCTGGATCGATGCCGGGATGGTGCAGGTGGACGGCCGGCAGACGCAGCGCCGGGCGAAGCTGGCGGGGGGCGAGCGGGTGCAAATCGACGCGCATCTGCCGGTATCGGAGTCACACGGCCCCGAGCCGATGGCCTTGTCGATCGTCTTTGAGGATGCTCACCTCTTGGTGCTGGATAAGCCGGCGGGGCTCGTGGTGCACCCTGCTGTCGGCAACTGGTCGGGCACCTTGCTGAATGGCCTGTTACATCATGCGCCGGCGCTCGCGGCACTGCCGCGTTGCGGCATCGTTCACCGCCTGGACAAGGACACCAGCGGCCTGCTCGTTGTGGCCAAGACCTTGGCCGCGCATCAGTCCTTGGTGGAACAGCTGCAGCGGCGCAGTGTCTCACGCGAGTATCGGGCGCTCGTCGTCGGTGCTGTGACCGCCGGTGGTCGGGTTGATGCGCCCGTCGGTCGACACCCGGTGCGGCGTACGGCGATGGCCGTCACCCGAGACGGGAAGCCTGCGGTGACCGATTACCGAATACTCGCACGCTACCCAGGCCATACACTGCTGGGTTTGCAGTTGCAGACGGGTCGAACTCATCAAATTCGTGTACACATGGCCCACATCGGACATCCGTTAGTCGGCGACCCCGTCTACGGACGGGGGGGTTCGGCGGGGGGTCGGTTGCCGCCGGCGGCTGCGGCGGCAGTGCGAGCGTTTCCGCGGCAGGCGCTGCACGCCATCGCGCTTGGATTGACGCATCCAGAGACGGCGGAGCTGCGCGCTTGGGAGATTCCGATGGCATTGGACATGGCGGCGCTACTAGACGCGCTGGAGCCCCTGCGCGAGGGGTTCGGTGAGGGGCAGCATCGTGACCGCTGCTGACGCAATCCAGGCGGACTGGCCGGCACCGCCGTGGGTCCGTGCTTATACCAGCACGCGGCGCGGCGGGGTTAGCACAGGGGCGTTCAGCTCACTCAACCTTGGGCTTCACGTCGGTGACGACCCGCTAGCAGTCGCCGCCAATCGTGCCCGTCTGCGGGCGGCCTTGGCGCTGCCTGCCGAGCCGGAATGGCTCGCGCAGGTACATGGCTGTGCGGCCGTGTCGCTGGATGCAGGCACCAGCGGCGGCGCGCCTCCGGTGGCCGATGCTGCCCTCTGTCGCCGACCTGGGCGTGTCTGCGCTGTGCTGACCGCGGATTGTCTGCCAGTGCTGCTGTGTGACCGCGGGGGCACGGTGTGCGCCGCCGTGCATGCGGGCTGGCGCGGGCTGCACCGGGGCATCTTGGAGGCGGCTTTGTGCCAGCTCGGCGTTGCACCTGGGAACTTGTTGGCCTGGCTCGGTCCAGCCATCGGGCCGGAGCGTTTCGAGGTCGGTCCGGAGGTGCGCGCGGCCTTCGTCGGGGACCGTGCAGCGGCGGCCGCTGCCTTTCGTCCAGGCGCTGGCGACCGCTGGCTCGCCGACATCTACGGGCTTGCCCGGTTGCGGCTTGGCGCGGCTGGCGTGGGCGCGGTGTTCGGCGGCGACTTGTGCACCGTGAGCGACCCGGGACGTTTCTTTTCCTATCGTCGCGACGGCCGCACCGGGCGCATGGCAACGCTCATCTGGCTGGCCGGTGAGGACCGCTAGCCGGTCCTCGCGTCGGGTATGCTCGCCGCCGTTGCCTGCGTGGTGCGCGACGAGGATGCATCGCGGCGCTCGGGCGCTCGGGCGCGCGGGGCATGGGACGCGTTTGGGCGCCGTCTGCTCGCGATGACTGCGCGGTAATTGAACTTGGCAATTTCTATCGTTACCTTCCCAGCTTGGGCAGGAACCGCCACTCCATAAACCGGGTTAGACCAACAGCCCGCCGAGCCCGCCAAAGGCCGCTAGCAGCATGATCCACGATATGATTCGACTCGGTCGTACCACGCCCTCAGGGCGGGCGACACAGCGACTGTCCGCTCACCGGTCAAGCTTGCGAGACCGCCCGGCCGCTCTCGGCGGCAGCCGTCGCTTCGGCGCGCTCATGGTGGTTCTAGCCGCCTGGCTGTGCGTCTCCTGCGCCGCTGTCGCGGAGTTTACGCCCGTCGGCATGGCCGAGCTCTTCCCGTCGGACCGGCAGAGCAAGACGACGGTCGTCATCAACAAGGTGCTGGAGCGATTCCACTATCGCGACTTCCAGCTCGATGATGCGTTCGTCGAGCAGTCGCTGCTCAACTACTTCGAGGATCTTGACCCAAACCGCTCGTTCTTTCTGGAGCGGGACATCGAGCGCTTTACCCGTGGTAGCAATCGGCTCAATGACGATCTGACGGACGGCAAGCTCGACTTGGCCTTCGACATCTTTCGCGTCTATCGCATGCGAGTGGACAGCCGCATCGAGTACGCCACGTCGCTGTTGCAACGGGATTTCGACTTCAAGCGCTCGGAGACCTACCGCTTCGATCGCAAAGAGGCAGATTGGGCAAAGAGTGACGCGGAGCTGAACGAGATTTGGCGGCAACGGGCCAAGCATGACTACCTGACGCTGAAGCTTGCCGATGAGACGGACGATCAGATCCGCGAACAACTGCGCAAGCGCTATGAGGGCATCGCGCGGCGCGTGCACCAGTTCACGCCCGATGACGTTTACCAATCCTTTGTCAACGCCTACACGCGCACGCTGGAACCGCATACCAGCTACATGTCGCCGAGCACGTCGGAGAACTTCGACATCAGTATGCGCCTCAAGCTGGAGGGCATCGGTGCCGTGCTGAGTGCCGAGAACGAGCACACTGTCATTCAGCGCACCATTCCGGGCGGGCCTGCTCGACAGTCGGGCCAGATTAACTCCGGCGATCGCATCATCGGGGTGGGCCAGGGCCGCAGCGGCGAGATCGAGGACGTCGTCGGCTGGCGCCTGCAGGACGTCGTGGACAAGATCCGCGGTCCGAAGGGCTCTTCCGTGCGCTTAGAGATTCTGCCGAAGGCAGCGGCCACCGGCGGGCGTACGCGGGTGGTGGAGCTGGTGCGCAATGAGATTCGCTTGGAAGATCAGGCCGCGAAGGCATACCTGATTGAAGGGCCGGCGAATGGGCCGGATCTGCGCATCGGCGTCATCGAGGTGCCCGCCTTCTATCGGGACTTCCGCGCGGAGTCCGAAGGCAGCCGCGACTTCACCAGCACCACGCGCGACGTAGAGCGCCTGGTGAAAGAGCTGGATGCCAAGGGGATCGATGGCCTCGTCATCGACCTGCGGAGCAATGGGGGCGGCTCCCTGACGGAGGCCACTTCGCTCACCGGGCTGTTCATCAATGAGGGCCCAGTCGTGCAGGTGAAGGATGCCCTCGGCAAAGTCGGCGTCGAGGTCGATCCAACACCGGGTGTCGTTTACTCCGGTCCGCTCGCCGTGCTGGTCGATCGCAATAGCGCTTCGGCGTCGGAGATCTTCGCAGGGGCCATTCAGGACTACGGCCGCGGCGTTGTCATTGGCGAGCCGACGTTCGGCAAGGGCACCGTGCAAACCCTGATCGACCTCGACCGGTATGTGCCGGGCAATGCGAAGGACCTCGGCCGGTTGCGGCTGACCATGGCGGAATTCTTCCGTATCAGCGGCGGCAGCACCCAGCTCAAGGGGGTTGAGCCGGATATCCGCTTCGACATTGGGCCGGACCTGTCCGACCACGGCGAGCGTGCTCTGAGCAACGCGCTGCCGTGGAGCCGCATCCAGCCGGCGCGCTATAGCCGCGACCGCCCCGTCGATGTCGACCGGTTACGTCGGCGCTCGGCGGAACGTATCGGCAAGGACGACGGCTTCCAGATGTTGGTGTCACGGGGGGCGCTGCTTTCCGAGATCAGTCAGCAACAGGAAATTTCCCTGCGCGAGAGCGAGCGCCGGCGCGAATCGGAGCGGCGCGACCGTGTGCTGAAAGAGGAGCGCAATCGCTTCCTCCGCGCCCGTGGGATCGAGCCCGTGGACGAGGACGCAGATGACGTCGACGAGGACGCCTTGGAAAGCCAGCAGGATGTCATCGACCGCATCCAGGTCGAAGAGGCCGCGCGCATCCTGGCCGACGTGATCGTTATGGCGGGCACCGCCGATCGACCGCGGGCCGCGATGCGCGACTGACCTGGCTACACGCGCCCCGCCGGGGCCATACAACAGGTCGAGGGACCATGGCAGAGCAGTATCAACCACCAGCGCAGCGCGTTGCCGCAGTGCACGAAGAGATCGACCGATGCGTGTCCGCCGCGGCCATGACACCTCTCGGTCCAAACCCATGAGCGGCATGGTGCGGTGCGAGGTTGCGCCCGCGGTGCTCGCGGGCTTTGCTGACGATGCCGGTCGTCACATCCTCGGTGGCGGTCGTGTGGGGCTCGAGAAGGAGGCCCTGCGCGTCGCCGCCGCGGGCTCCGTGGCGACGACACCGCATCCGCCGGCATTGGGGTCGGCCCTGACGCACCCATGCATCACCACCGACTTTTCCGAGGCGCTGCTCGAACTGGTGACCCCAGCCGTCACCAACAGCACCGAGGCGCTCGCCACGCTGGACGACCTCCACCGCTTCGTCTACCGCCACATCGGCGATGAACGCCTTTGGGCCACGAGCATGCCCTGTGTGCTCCACGGCGGGGCCGAGATCCCTCTCGCACAGTACGGCAGTTCCAATGCCGCACGCATGAAGACTATCTATCGGCGCGGGCTGGGCAACCGCTATGGGCGGATCATGCAGATCATCGCCGGCGTGCACTTCAATTACTCGGTGGACGACGCGATCTGGCCGCGGCTCGCCGAGCTGCCGCCGGTGGCAGGCGTCAGCCCCAGCGGGGGTGAGCAGGCGCTGCGCTCAGAGCGCTATATGGGCATGGTGCGCAACCTGCAGCGGCTGGGTTGGCTGGTGCCGTACCTATTTGGCGCCTCACCGGCGGTGTGTAAGAGCTTCGTGCAGGATGCGGTCGCAGACTTAGAATCCTTTGACGTCAGGACCTTTTACTACCCCTACGCCACGTCGCTGCGCATGGGCGATATCGGTTACCAGAACCGCCAGGAAGAAGGCACGGGCATGAAGGCGTGCTACGACAGCCTCGACGCCTACATCAAGAGCCTCACCTGGGCCATCGAAACCCCCTGTCCGCAGTACGAGTCCATCGGCATCCATGTCAATGGCCGCTACGAGCAGCTGAACGACCATGTGCTGCAGATCGAGAACGAGTACTACAGCACCGTCCGGCCAAAGCAGCTGACGGACTGGATGGAGCGTCCCACCTTGGCGCTGCGCCGGCGCGGGGTGCGCTATGTGGAGCTGCGCTCGCTCGATGTGAACGCCTACCACCCGCTTGGCATCGACGCGGAGCAGATGGCCTTCCTGCGCCTGTTCATGCTCTACAACCTGCTCACCGACAGCCCGCGCATCGACGCCCGCGAACGGCAGGCCATCGATAGCAACCAAGTACTGGCGGCGCACCGCGGCCGGGAGCCGGGGCTCGAGCTGCAGGCACAGGGCGGTGCTCGCGTGACACTGCGCGATTGGGGCCTTTGGGCACTGGACGCGATGCAGCCCTTGGCGGAGCGCCTGGATGGCGGCACCGACGGCGACTATGCGCGCAGCCTGGCGGCGCAGCGTGCGAAGGTGCAGGAGCCGGACCTGACGCCTTCGGCACGCATGCTCGCCGAGATGCGCGAGCGCGGTGAGGGCTTTGCGGAGTTCGCGCGGCGCCTCACCGAGGAGCATCGGGCGACGTTTCTGGCCGAACCGCCGTCGCCGGAACGTACGGCTTGGCTCGGCGACCTCACGGCTAGCTCGCTCGATCGTCAACGTGCCATCGAGGCGGCGGAAACGCTGGAATTCGATGAGTTTCTGCGACGCTACTTTGCGCAGAGCGAACAACATCCGGTGGCGCTGGCGGCGCCGATTTGATGGTGGCTAGAGGGGCTAGGGGCTAGGGGGATCGCGTCGCAGACGAACCCGGCCACTGCGCACTCCGCCCATTCAACCACGCCCGCCCCGGGCGATCCGGCTCAGCACCCGGTCGAGGGCGCGCGTGCCCAGCAGCCGCTTGAGGGTGCCCATCAGGTAGGTGGGAAAGGTCACGTAGTAGCGTGCTCGCGGGCGGGGGCTCTCCAGGGCGTGGATGAGCTTGTTCAGCACTGCTTCCGGCGGCAGCGTGAAGGGCTGCACCGGCCCGTCGGCCCTGAGCCGCTCTTCCATGCGCCGGTAGGTGCGGCGGTGGACGCTCGCGTCGGCGTCGATGGTGCGCTGGTAGACGGCATAGCCGTTCTCACGGAACCGGCTGAGGATGGGGCCGGGCTCGATGAGGCTGACGTGGATACCGCTGCCGCTGAGCTCCAGGCGCAGCGTGTCTGTCAGCCCCTCCAGGGCGAACTTGCTCGCCACATAGGCGCCGCGGTAGGGCAGCGCAATGAGCCCCAGCACGGAGCTGTTCTGCACAATGCGCCCGCTCCCCTGGGCGCGCATGAGCCCGATCACGCGCCGAGTGAGGTCGTGCCAGCCGAACAGGTTGGTCTCGAACTGGTCGCGCAGCACGTCGCGGGTCAGGTCTTCCACCGCGCCGGGCTGGCCGTAGGCGCCGTTGTTGAACAGCGCATCCAGCCGCCCGTCGGTTTTCGCCAGCGCGGCGTTGAGCCCCGCGCGGATGCTGTCGGGCGCAGCCAAGTCCAACTGCACCGCGGTGAGGCCCTCCGCCGCGAGCCGCTGCACATCCGCTGGGTTGCGTGCCGATGCAATCACCTGCCAGCTGCGGGCGGCTAGGCCATGCGCGCAGGTGTGGCCGATGCCGCTGGAGCAGCCCGTGATGAGGATGCTGCGGGTCCCAGCGGCGGCAGCTCCGCCGTGGGCGCGCACTCAATCGCCCTTCTGGTAGGTGCCCACGAGCTGCGCCTCGGCCAACACATGGTCCGCCATGGCGGCCTCCAGCTGTGCCTTGGTGGGACGGTCCAGCCCAGTGAGCCGGGTATCTAGGGCGTATAGCTTGTGGAAGTAGCGGTGGCGGCCGATGGGCGGGCAGGGGCCGCCGTAGCCGGGCTGGCCCCAATCGTTGAGCCCGGACCCGGTGCCGGGCGGCAGTTGATCACCCCGCACGTCCGCCGGCAGGCCGGTGCTCTCCGCCGGTAGGTTATAAAGCACCCAGTGCACATAGGTCATCCGCGGCGCCGCCGGGTCCGGCGCGTCTGGGTCGTCGACGATGAGCGCCAAGCTCTGCGTGCCCGGGGGCATGCCCTGCCAGTCGAGCTGGGGTGAGGTGTCGGCGCCCTCGCAGGTGTGCTCGCGGGGGATGCGGCCACCGTTGCTGAAGGCCGGTGAGCTCAATTGGAACGACATCGTTACCTCCGAGATGAATCGGTGTTGTGAGCGTTGAATCGGCCACCGCAAACCCTACCATGAGTAGGTTGTGCGTTTTCCCTCTCCGAGGATCCATCCATGCCCATTTATGCCTATCGCTGCGAGGCCTGCGGCCACGAGCTGGACGCGCTGCAGAAGATCAGCGATGCCCCCCTGACGGATTGCCCGGCATGCGGTGCCGCGGCACTCAAAAAACAGCTCACCGCGGCCGCGTTCCGGCTCAAGGGCGCCGGCTGGTATGAGACGGACTTCAAAAAGGACGGCAAGAAGAACCTGCACGACACTGGCGACAAGGACAAGCCCAAAGAGAGCAAGGACGCCGGGACCGCCGACAAGAAAAGCGGCGCAGAAACCGCCAAGCCCAAGGCCGACAAGCCAGCCGCAAAACCGGCCAGCGACGGGAAGGCCAAACCTGCGGCAACCAGCGGCTGACCTTTGTCTCCCACCTAGCGAGCAAGGGGGGCTAGCACTCAAAGCGAGCGAGGCTTCGCCTCAGACCGACGAGGGATTAGGGCGCCGGCACGCCAGCGGTTCGTTCACTGGTCAGGGCCAAGGGCCGAGGGCCAAGGCGCGGACGCACAGTCCTGGCATCGGCCGTTGCGCCTCGGCCCTCGGCCCTTTTCCCCTTACCGGCGCCTGGCGCGCGACGCCGCGTGGGAAATTTGATGCCTCTGCAAACATCTGGTCGGTCAAGCAATCTAGTGGCCTTAACAGTGTTTCAGGACCGCATCCCGCTGGTCTCTGTTGCAAGGGGGCGGGCCCACGAAGCTCCATGATCATGCGGTCGACGTGGCGCGCGCCGGGCGCGTCCTCAACGAACCGTGAGCTGATGCAGGTCGTCCTCCTTTGGCAATCCTTCCTCCGCTGCCGGCCATGGAGAGCGAAGCGAAGGCCGGTAGTCCCCGGTAGGCGTAGGC
>CAZGCI010000037.1:0-38416 GCA_964524185.1 uncultured Thiohalocapsa sp.
GCAGAACCACGACGTCGGCCCGGACAACGACTTCAAGTACCGCTTCAAGGGCGAGACCTGGATGGCCGCAGCGGCCTACAACCTCATCTGGACCGCCCGCGGTATCCCGTGCCTGTATTTCGGCGAGGAGATCGAGTTCATGAAGGGCGCCCCGCAGGACGTCGAGGGCGAAAAGGACACGCTGCACACCACCGGCCGCGCCTACTTCGGCGACCATCTCACCGACGCGCGCCTCAACGAGACCCAAGCCCACCCACTCTACCGCCACCTCCAGCGCCTCAACCTGATCCGCCGGAACATCCCGGCCCTACAGAAGGCGCTGATGACCCAGGTCGCGGAATGGGGCAGCGGCATGGGCTTTGTGCGCGATCTCTCAGCGGCCGGCAGCTACGCCGTCATCGGCCTCGCCATCGGCTCGGATCAGCAGGTGGACATGGGCGGGGTGCGCCCCGGCGTTTACCGGGACGCGGTCACCGGTGGCGAGATCCACAGCAATGGCCATCTGTCCTTCCAGGTCAAGGCCAACTCCGCAGGGATCTGGGTGTTGGACGGCCCCGGCAAGATCGGCTACGACGGGCCTTACCTGCGCTGACGACACCTAAGCTCGGCTCCAGCCGCGGCGCGCTCGGGCGAGGGACCCTGAGCCCTAACCCGCTCCCGTTTGGTTGATGACCCGTCCGGACTCTTCACCGACCTTGTCGAGCGCGAAAAAGGGTTGCATCTCCAGGGCCCAGTCGGCGGCCATTCGGCTTGAGGCCTTGGCCTGTGCCTCCTGCTCGAACACGCTCACGGTGACGACGCCGGGGAGCCCGTCACCGCCGAGTCCCGTGACGATGACCGAATAGCTGACAAAGCCCTCGAGGGCGCTGATCCTAGGCAAGAAGGTCGTCTCCACCTTCTCCCGCACCAGGTCCGGCGTGCCTTTGACGAGCTGATAGCGGCGAATCGAGGTATACATGTCTGGACGCTTAGAGGGCGGGGTTTGCTGACATCCACACAAAGATAGTCCAACTTCGGCCGGCGCATGAAGTCGGGCGCCGCGAGGAGCCGGTGCATCTGCGGGCCCATCGCGGCCCCAACCGGCCTAGTCCCCGCCTTGCCCGCGGGTGTTAAAGGACACCTGCCATGGCTCGGCATCGCCTGCCAAGGGGATGGCAGTGAGCTCCAGCGTGCCAACCTCGCTGACCGAGGCCTGTAGTCGTACCGGCACCACCTCGCCCCGTTTGCGCCCCACCGCAGGCAGGTTGGTCTGGATCTCTTCCAGTTCCTCCAGCTCGCTGTCCGCCCATTCCTCCAAGAGGTCGCCCGCTTGGTCCTCACGGCGGACGTTGGAGCCAAAGAAGCGAAAGCGCACGGGCTCGCCCACCACCAGGCCGAACTCCTGTGGCGCAGAGACGGGCTCGGAGCCTTCCTCCAGCCCGAACGGCACCACACAGAGCGCGTGCAGCTCGGGCTCCATGCCCGGAATCGCGGGCATGCTGCGCTCGACCCCGACGTAGTAGGAGTGCGACGTGCCACCCCGAATACGCACGCCGCCGTGCTTGCGCACGTACGCATAGAAGGCGGCGCCCCGGGCGACGGCCAAGTCGAGGTCGCGGGTCTCCAACAGGCGTGCGGGCGGTGCATCCTCGGCGGCGAGCCAGTTGTTGATGACCTCGAGCACGCGCTCACGCAACACCCCAGCGTTGAACACGCCGCCGTTGAAGAGCACGGCCGTCGGGTGCAGAAACGTCGCCCAGTGGGCATGCTCTACGAAGCCTTCCAGGTCTTCGGTGGCACCGGCTTGCTTGGACAGGAAGGCCGCGAGATGGCGGGTAACGCCCGGATCCTGCGCAAAGGGCAGGCCCACCTTGGTGAGCCCGCCGCGCGCGCGCTGGGTGGGATGGTCGGTAACAGACACTTCCGGAAAGAAGCCGTCGATGAGCACCGCGGTGACCTCGGCCTGGGTCAGCTCGGTGCGAATGCTGCCGCCAATGAGCTTGGCGCCGCGGCTTGGGACGACCACGGGCATGGTTTCTAGACTCGCGTCGGCCAGCAGTCGTTCTTTGGCGAAGCGGCAGCCGTGGGTGAGGGCCTGCAACTGCCAACGGTCCAGCTCGACGCCCTGGGCCTTGAGCTTCTGCTTCACCAAATGGGCGAGCGTCAGATCCATGTTGTCGCCGCCAAGCAGGATGTGCTCGCCGACGGCGACGCGGGTCAGCTCCAGCGTGCCGTCCTGTTCGGTCACGGCGATGAGTGAGAAATCGCTCGTCCCGCCGCCGACATCCACCACCAAGATGATGTCGCCAACCTTGACGTCGTGCCGCCATTCGCCCTTGCTGTCGTTGACCCAGCTGTAGAGGGCCGCCTGCGGCTCCTCCAGCAGCACCAGGTTTTCGATACCGATGGCCTGGGCGGCCTCGGCGGTGAGCTCCCGGGCCGCCGGGTCGAAGGACGCCGGCACGGTTACGGTGACGTCCTGCTGACTGAGCGGGTCGAAGCCGTGGAGGCCGTTCCAGGCCTCACGTAGGTGGGTCAGGAAGGCAATGCTGGCCGCCAACGGCGAGACCTGTGGGATCTCCGCCGGCACATCCGGCGGCAGGATCGGCGCCTTGCGATCCACGTCTGGATGGCAGAGCCAGCTCTTGGCGCTGGACACCAACCGCAGCGGCGTGTTGGCGCCCTGCTTGCGGGCGAGCTCACCGATGATTTGACCCGCAGGCGCCGGCCACGGCAGGCCGAGGTCGCCCGTCTTGAGCTCGTCCGGATGCGGCAGATACAGGAAGGACGGCAGCATGGGCCGTTCTTCGACGGAGCCCGGATCCACCAGTTGCGGGATCGGCATCACCTGCTGCTCGATCTCCTCACCCTCGCACTTGTCGATTTCGACGAAGGACAAGGCGCAGTGGGTCGTGCCGAGGTCGATGCCAATGGCAAAACGCTTACTCATAGCTCAACCTCCGCCGGCGCAAGGATGCTGACGTCACGGCTGCCGGTGACCTTGGGGAGGCGCACCTCGGTGGCTCGCCAGCCGCGATGCATCAAGGCGCCGGTGAAGGGCGGCTCACCCACCACGTGGCCGATGGGGCGGACGGCGGCGGGGTCGAAGCCGCGCTCCAGGGTCACTCGACTACCCTCGGCCTCGGTGCGCACCGGCGCAATGCTGAGATAGTCCTGCAGTACCCGCTGGCAGCCTTGGTGCACCACGCGCGCGGCAGCACCCACCTCCTGGTCTGGATATCCGGTGATTTCCTCCTGTAGGAAGTCCACGAAGCGCCCTTCCTTTTGCAACAAGCCGAGCAGCACCAGTGCCGAGTCCGGCGGGGCCTCGCTCAGCTGGGCGGCCGGCTGGGGCGCCGGCGCGGGAGCCGAGGCGGCACCGGGCCGGACGCCGTCCGGCAGGCTAGTGCGGGTGTCGGGCAATGAACTCGCGCCATCGACATAGAGGTCAACCAGCAGCCGCGCATAATCGGCGTCTGCCAACGCCCGCGCGAAACTGTAGAGGGCAATCGGTAGACGCTTCAACACGATCCAGGTCTTGGTTGCGGCGACGCCAAGCCAATGCCAGGCGATCTGCAGCCACACCTTCAGCCTTGCCCATGCGATGCGCAGCCAGACCTCCAGCCGGGCTCGAAAGGGCTTGAGGCGCTCCGCGATGGATGGCGTCTGTTCAGTCATGCAGTAGGACCCTCGGAGTAGGAGTCGGGTGCGCGGAGGCCTGAACCGCCTTGCCGTCGTCAACGGCACCGGGGCGACGGCGATGCGCCAGGCCTTGCAGCCGCGCATCTTACATCGCTGGGGGCAAGGGCTTCATCTGCCGCGACACCCAAGCCGAGGACAGCCGATTGAAGCAATGGTAAGACTGACCGATAAGCCGCGCTGGCATAATCAGCGCTTCACTGGACTACCGCCGCCATCTCCCATGGGCGAGCACGACGCCGTCAGCTCCGCGCCGGCCGCAACGCCGCTAGACCCGACGCCCGCCGAGCGCGCTGAAATGATCGCAGTGGCGGCCTACTACCTCGCTGAGCACCGTGGCTTTGCACCCGGCAGCGCTGACGCGGACTGGCTGCTGGCGGAGCGGCAGATCGATCGAATGCTGGCGGGCGCACGCGCCGCGGGCTGCGCGCCCGAGGCGTTCGCTAGGCTGGGGCTGCGCAATGCGCTACACCTGTGGGGCTAACCCGCGCCCCCGGCAAACCGCGCGCCGGCGGGATCAGCGGTGGCGCCGAGCGGGCCCGCCTTTCCGGGCCAGCCTTCCCGGGCCCGCCGTTCTGGGTCAGAGGCGCTGGGTTCAGCGGCGGCGGGGCAGCGCGGGCCGCATTACCGCAAACGCGCATCCGCCCGAGTGGAGACCCCGACACCGGTTGGCAACTGCAGCGGGATGTCATAGTATCCCACGCCACTAATAACGAAGAGCCCACGACAAGGTATCACGGGCCCGCCGGGGCTCCCTGCCCCATCGAGCCCGGCACCACCAACGTCGCATTACCGCCAGAGTGAGGAGTCCCATGTTCCCGTCCGGAGAGAACCGCGACCGCCGCCCCACCCGTGGCCGCCCTGGCAAGCTCATTGCGCTAACGCTTCTGTTCTTGTTTGGCGTCGTCTTCGCCGGTGTGTTTAATGCCGGCCTTGCTTACACCAACGAAATGGAGTTCTGTGTCTCGTGCCACACCATGGATAAACCGTACAGCGAATATAAGGAAACGCTGCATTACAAAAATCAATCCGGCGTCCAGGCCACCTGTGCCGACTGCCATGTACCGAAGCCCTTCATCCCCAAGATGATGACCAAGATCATTGCAGCGAAGGACGTCTACCACGAGATCATCGGCACCATCGACACACCGGAGAAGTTCGAGGCCCACCGTTGGGATATGGCGAGCCGCGTTTGGGACAAGATGCACCGGACCAATTCCCGTGAATGTCGCTCCTGCCATGAGTTCGGCAATATGGACCTATCGGAACAGGGCCGCTCCGCCCGCAGCCGTCATGCCCGGGCTGAGGAAAAGGGTCAGACTTGCATCGAATGCCACGCCGGCGTCGTGCACCTGGAGCCGTTCGAGCCGGACGACGACGCATGAGCACCAGCCCCGCCGACGCCAGACTCGCCAAGGCCAGCTCCGGCATATCCGCCCTGCCAACGTTGCGCTGCGGTGGGTCAGCTAACGGCATCGCTGGCGCAGCCCGCGGCCACGCCCTCGCGCAGACGCTGCCCCGGCCCCGGCTCAGGTCTGCCCAGCTCCGGGCTGCCCCGCTCGGTATGACACTCCTGTGGGTGCTGCTGTTGGCTGGGCCGGTGGCAACGGTCGAGGCGACGCAGGACGCGCAGGCGTCGGCCGAGGCGGCGGACGACCTCGGCAAAGACCTCCGCATTGCCGCGATGATCGACGATTCGGATCGGGTCGACGCCTTGCTCGACGCCGGTGCGGACGTCGACGCGCCGAGCCAGTATGGCAAGACCGCGCTGATGTATGCGGTGGAAGGCGCCAACCTCAACACCGCCGCACAATTGCTCAACCACGGCGCCGACGTGAACGCCCGCACCGTCGCCGGTTGCACGGCGCTCACCTTCGCCGCGGAAAACGGCCACATCGGCCTCAGCGCGCTGCTCATCGAGCGCGGCGCCCATGTGCATGATCGCACCCGCGCCGGCTGGGACGCGCTGATGATCGCGGCCCGTTACGGCATCACAGAGATGGTGCAGCAGCTCCTCTACCGCGGCGCGGACCCCAAGGCGTCGGACAAGGACGGCCGCACGGCACTCATGCAGGCCGCCGCCCGGGGCCACACACGGGTCGTGACGCTGCTCCTCGCGGCGGGTGCGGACGTCGACGCCCGCGACAACGAAGCGGCCACGGCCCTCATGATCGCCGCTGACGCCGGCCACACCGACACAGTGGATGCGCTACTCGCCCAGGGTGCCGATGTGGACGCGCGCGACGGCTTGGGCGCCACCGCGCTCATTTGGGCCGCCAACCGGGGCGACGCGGAGATGGCGCGCACGCTGCTCACGCATGGCGCCGATCCCAACATCCGTGACCACGACGGCAACTTCGCCCTCCGCGAGGCCGTGGCCACCAAGCACAACGAGCTCATCGGCCCCTTGCTGGAGCACCGGGCAGACCTCGCGCTGACGGACGCAGAGGGCAAAACGGCCGCCGACGTCGCACGCGCCAGCGGGAACGAGGAGGCCATGACCTCGCTGGTGCAGCCCTAAGTGCCTGCAGTTTGCACGTTGTCTGCCCCGGGCTCTGCCCGAACTCTCTGGCCGCGGTGCCTGGGCCCGGCATGTGTTTGCAATCTCCGGCCGCGATGTCTGGCCGTGAGCGCTTGGCAAGCCCTGGCCGCCGCGCCCAACCCAATGCACGGATCATGCGACCGCGAGCGGTAACGCAGTCCGGCATGGCGGAGCACCACACCTCCGCTTGATCCGCAACCGCCTGACAATCCCCTTAGGAGGAAATATGGCCAAAGCCACCATCATAACGAAGGCCCTCATCGGCAGCGCCCTAGCCCTCGGCCTGTCCGCCGCCGCCACGGCCGATGACAAGCTCGCCACCGGCAAGATGCTGGTCGACACCTGCGCTGGCTGCCACGGCACTCATGGCAACAGCGTCGGCCCGGCCTCCCCAACCATCGCTGCCATGGACCCATTGGTGTTCGTGGACATGATGACCGCCTTCGCTGAAGAGGACACCTATTCCACCATCATGGGCCGCATCGCCCGCGGCTACACGGAAGAAGAATACGAATTGATGGGTGAGTACCTGCACAAGCAGACCTTCGAGCCGGCACAGCAGTCCTTTGACGAGGCCTTGGTGGACAAGGGTGCCAGCCTGCACGACAAGTATTGCGAGAACTGTCACATCGAGGGCGGTAAGCCGGTGCCCGATGAAGAGGACTACTACATCCTCGCCGGGCAATGGACGCCCTATGTGCAGTACGCCATGGACGATTTCCGCGAGGATCGTCGCATTATACCCAAGAAGATGGGGCGCAAGCTCAATCGCATGCTGGAGGTCGAAGGCGAAGAGAGCCTCGATGCGCTCTATGCCTTCTACGCAGCGTACACGGACTTCGAAAGCTCCGGTGCCGCTGATGATGATGACGACGACGACGAATAAGCGAGCAGGAGGATCAGCCACATGAGCATGAACAGACGTGATTTCGTCAAAGCCACCGGCGCCGTCGCGGCGGTGGGCGCCCTCGGTGTGCCGGCCATCGCCCTCGGCAACAGCAAAAAGGTGGTCGTCGTCGGCGGCGGCACCGGCGGTGCTACCGCGGCGAAGTACCTCAAACTGGCCGACGAGGGCATCGATGTCACCATCATCGAGCCCAACGAGGAGTATTACACCTGTTACATGAGTAACGAGGTGATCGGGGGCGGCCGGGAGATGGCGACCATCAAGCACGGCTACGACGGTCTGAAGGCCCGTGGCATCAACATCGTGCATGAAGCCGCCACCGCCATCGACCCCGAGGCGAAGGTGGTCAAAACCGCCAGCGGTGAGTTCCCCTACGACCGCTGCGTGGTCTCCCCCGGGGTCTCGATGCTGTACGACAAGATCGAGGGCTACAGTCCCGAGGTCGCCGACAAGCAGATGCCACATGCGTGGAAGGCGGGTCCGCAGACCACGCTGCTGCGCAGCCAGCTCGAGGCCATGAACGACGGCGGGGTCGTCATCATCGCCGCACCGCCGAACCCCTTCCGCTGCCCGCCTGGCCCCTATGAGCGCGCGAGCCAAATCGCGATGTATCTCAAGGAGCACAAGCCGAAGTCGAAGGTGATCATCCTCGACAATAAGCAGGCGTTCTCCAAGCAGGGCCTGTTCACCCAGGGTTGGGAGCGGTTGTACGGGTTCGGCACCGAGGACAGCCTCATCGAGTGGCAGCCCGGCCCGGATGCCCGGGTGAGCCGCGTCGATCCGGACAGCATGACGGTCTTCACCGACTTTGATGAGATTACGGGTGCCGTGATCAACATCATCCCACCCCAGGCCGCCGGTCAAATCGCGCTCGACGCTGGCCTTGCGGACGATAGCGGTTGGTGCCCGGTGGACAAGAAGACCTTCGAGTCCACAATCCACAAAGGCATCCACGTCATCGGCGACGCTGCCATCGCCACGGCGATGCCCAAGTCGGCCTATTCCGCCAACAGCCAGGGCAAGGTGGCGGCTGCGGCCATCGTGGCCATGCTGAACGACAAGGAGCCGGGGGTGCCGTCTTACGTCAATACCTGCTACAGCATCATCGGTGAGGACTACGGCATCTCGGTTGCCGCGGTCTATCGCCTGAGTGAGGACGGAAGCACCATTGCCGACGTCGAGGGCTCAGGCGGCCTGACCCCTTCCGATGCGCCGGAGTTCGCGTTGGCGCGAGAGGTGCAATACGCCTACAGCTGGTACGACAACATCGTCCACGACATCTTCAGTTGACGCCGCTCATCGGGCAGCGTCATGCGCTGCCCGATGAACCCAGAACGCTGTCCGGGGCCACATGGCCCCTTTTTTTGGTCTCTCCTACGCACCCCTCAGTGAAGCGCCCCAAGGCCGGTTGATGCCGACCAATCCCAAAGGCGCCTTGCCGCAGCCTAGATGGGTCTAAGATGCCAGTTGCCTGACCAAGGCCTCCAGCGCCGGCGGGCCGCGGCTATCGATGAAGAGGGCTCGGCGGCGCTCCGCGTCGGTGAGCGCCTCACGTCCCGCGAATTGTTGCTCAAGGACGGCGACCCCGGCCTCGGAGGCGTCCTCGCCGGCGGCTTGCCGCTCCTGCACGCGGCGCAGGAGCGTGGACCGCGGGGCGTCCAGCGCCAGGATATCAAAGGGGCAACCCAGCTCAGCGGCCAAATCGCGGAAACGCTGCCGCCGCGACGCCGCCAGGAATGTGGCATCCACCAGCACGCTGTATCCCGCGGTCAAGCCCTCCCGTGCCACCTCCAACAGGCGTGCGTAAGTGCGCCGGGTACCGTCGGAGCTATAGATGCCGGTGCCGGGCTCGGCCCCGGTGCGGGCCAGGGGCGGGAGCCCGAACAGGCGCTTGCGTTCCACATCGGAGCGGACATGGATCAACGGGAGTCGCTCGCTCAGCCGGTTGGCCAGCCACGTCTTGCCGGAGCCGGAGAGCCCGCACAGGATGACGAGTCGCGGCACTGCCGGCCGCCGACTGCAGGCCAGTGCCTGGCGGACATAACTGCCCAAGGCGTCCTCCTGCGACGCCTGCGCATGGTGATGCTGGGCGGCGCCGATGGCGGTGACCTTGGCGCGCACCAGAGCCCGGTAGACCAGATAGAAGCGCAGCAGGGCGAGGGCGCCGTAGTCACCGCTGTGCATCAGGTAACCGTTGAGTACCCGCCGCGCTTGCGCGACTTCCCCGGCGTAGGCTAGGTCCATGAGCAGGAACGCCAGCTCGCTCACGGTGTCGATCCAGCGCAGTGCGGCATTGAATTCGATGCAGTCGAAGATCAGCGGCTCACCGTCCAACACGGCAATGTTGCCGCGGTGCAGGTCCCCGTGGCACTCGCGGATGAATCCGCTACGCAGACGCTCGGCAAGTCGTCCCGACAGCAGCTCATAGTGTCGTTGCGTCCATTGCTCCAAGCGCGCGAGCTGCGCGGCGAGCCGCCCCGCCGGCGCCGCCGCGTCGCGGATCATCGCGAAGTTCTCCCGCATCGGCGCCAACACCTGCGCGGGCGCACCGTACGGACCGTCTGGTGTCATCGCCGGCACGGAGGCATGGAAGGCGGCGATCCGGGCCGCGAGTGCGTCGGCCACGTCCGGTGTGAGCGCCTGGCGGGTCAAAAGCGCGGCTTGCGGGAACCGGCGCAGGTGCACCGCGACCTCCTGCACCGGTCCATCGCCGCCGAGCCGGGGTGTCTCAGCCGTCCCGGTGATGGGCACAACGCCGAGGTAGAGCGTCGGCGCCAGACGCCGATTGAGGCGCACCTCTTCTTCGGCGAAATGACGCCGCCGCGCCAGGGTAGAGAAGTCGAGGAAGCCAAGATTCACAGGTTTTTTGAGCTTGTAGACGGCGTCGCCCGCGAGCAGCAGACGGGAGATATGCGTCTCCAGCACAGCGACGTCGCCAGCGCCCTCCAGCTGGGCGCGCAGGCGCGCGACGAGCGCTGCTTGCTGACGGTCAACGCAATCGCTCTCAGCGCTTCGATGGACGTCTCGGCTACTTGCGCAAGGCACTCTCACTCACCATGATTGCGGGATCTCAACGCGGACACAGACAACCGAGGTCAACCATGTCCATCGAACGCATCGTACTCGCCGTCGCCGGCAGCTTTGTGCTGATCTCCGCCATCCTCGCTTACACCGTCAGCGAATGGTGGCTGCTCTTCACCGGCTTTGTCGGGCTGAATCTGCTGCAATCGGCCTTCACAGGCTTCTGCCCGCTGGCCACCATTCTGAAGAAGCTCGGCAAGCAACCCGGGCCGGCCTTTTAGGGCGGCGACACCTTATAGACGGACGAGCGACCGGGTCGCCGGCGCGTCAGCGGGCCGCTCACTGGTAAGAGGCGAGGGCGAAGGGCCAAGGGCCAAGGGCGGCGGTGCTACTGCAAGTAGCGTCCAGCGGAGCCCAGTACGGTGGTCACCAGACCAAGGCTCAGGTTGACCAGGATGATGCGCCGGATGATCCCCACGCGCTGCGCGGCACGCTCCCAATCATGGCTCGCCACCAGCCGATCGAGTCCGCGGTAAGGGACGAAATACAGGTAGGCGAAGAGCGTGCTCATCACCAGGGCGAGGGCAATCATCACGTGCACATGCCAGCCCATAGCGTTGCCGTAGACGCCTGAGAAGATCCAAAAGCCGCTGCCCCAGAGCAGCACGACGGCGAGCCAGACCCAAAGGAAAAAGCGGCTGAACACCGCCTGCAGCAGCGGCAGCCGCTGGGGTGGGGCCAACTGCTCTTGCGCCGACGGGCGCAGCGCGACGTGCGCGAAGAACATCCCGCCGATCCAAACAACGGTGGCGAGCTGGTGCAGGGCGATGGCGATGGCGAGTTGTTGTGTCATGGTACTGCGATGACCAGGGCGGCGAGGCCCCAGAGCGGCGAGCGACTAACCGACGAAGCCTTCACTGGCCGGCGCAGCAGCCTCGTCGAGCAACACCAGCGCATTGCCGCCGACGGCCACCCGCCCCACCGGCAGGCCCTCTCCATTCTGCCAGCGCGTGACTGCCGCCTGTTTACCGGCGCCGGTCACCAACACTAGCATGCGCCGCGAGCGACACAATGCCGAGGGCGTCAGGGACACGCGGTCCGGCGGCGGCTTTGGCGCCTCGTGCACCGCCATGACCAGGGGCCCAGGGCGCACCTCTTGATCGGGGAAGAGGCTCGCCGTGTGGCCGTCCTCGCCCATGCCCAGCAGCACCAGGTCGAAGGGCACGGCGCCGGCGACCACGGGCTCGTAGGCCGCGGCGGCGGCTTCGGCGCCCTGCTCAGCGGGTATCACATGCACCTGCTCCCGCGGCACCGGCACTTGCGTGAGCCAAGCGTCATCCACCGCGCGGCTGTTGCGCTCGGGTGACGCCGCCGGTAGGCAGCGCTCGTCGCCGTAATACAGGTGCCACCTGGGCCAATCCGCCTGGACACCCGCCAACCGCCGATAGGCGGCCAGCGGCGTTGACCCGCCAGCCAACACGAGCCGGAAGGCGCCGCGAGCAGCGATGGCGTCCGCAGCGGCATCGAGCACCAGCCGCACCGTCTCTTGCGCAACCGCGTCAGCGTCTTCGAGCACGCGGGTTTCGACACCGGTCAACTCCATGGGCCCTCCTCACTAGATTGCTTGACCGCACCAGATGTTTGCAGATGCGTCGAGTTTTCCACGCCGCGTCGTTTGCCCGGCGCCGGCAGGGGGATAAGGGCCGCGGGCCGAGGGCCGAGGGCCGAGGCGCAATCGCGAACGCCAGGACAGCGCGACCGCGCCTCGGCCCTTGGCCCTTGGCCCTTGGCCCGTCACCGACCCGCTCGCGTGCCGGCGCCCTAGTCCCCCGTCGGTGTGAGGCATCGCCTCGTACTGCGCGGGGTCTGGTCTGCCCGCCGCCGCACCGTGCCCGCCAGCGACATCAAGGGCCCTATGGTACGGGCAATGCGCGGCGGAGCCCAAGGACAGGGTGAGCACCCGGGGCGGCAGGATGGCGACACAAGGCTGTGCACGGGCCGCCTTGGCGCCTACACTGCGCGCCCTTGATCGCGCCCGTCACTCCCGCGGCTCGTCGATCCGGTGGCGTCAGGCCGCCGCCCTTTGTCAGGCCAATGCGCATGCCCCACCCCGACGTCCTGCTCATCGAAGCGTCCGATGCCGCCCGCTATGCACTGCGCCTGGAGCTTCAGTCCCTGGGCGCCGCGGTGCGCCAGGCGCAGAGCGTGGAGCAGGCCCTGCCCGCCCTGCGGGCGCGGCGCCCGGATCTGATCATCTCGGCCCCGACGCTGCCGGGCATGAACGCACTGGATCTGCTTGAGCTCCTGCGCGGAAGCGACGGCGGCAAGGCACCACCGGTCATCATCCACTCCCCAGCTGCTGACTGGCCGTTGGCCGGACCCGCGATCGCCCGGGGCGCACTGGCTGTGGTGGACACGCAGGCCCTGCGCAGCGGCCTTCCGGGCTGGCTCGGTGATGCAGCAGCCCTGTCGCCCGCAGCCCTATCGCCCGCAGCTGAGTCGCCCCCGGCTGCCTGCGACGCTCCATCCTCAGCCAACACGAGCGGCGTCAGCACCGCCGCGGCTTCTGTGATCCCCGCCGCCCGCTCATTTCTGCTCCGCCTGGCACCTGCATGGCTGCAACGCGCCGCCCTCAGTGCGGCCCACTGCCGGGCGCTTCTGCTGGTTGGCACGCTGCTGGGTCTGGTCATCGGCCTTGGGGTTGCGGCACTTCTGCAGGGCTGACGTCGTCGGGAGATCCCGCCGCCACCCAACATCCACGGGCCCCGGATTGTGCAAGGCGCTTGACGCCCGCCGTGTGGTCCAGTACCACTGCGGATCTCGCGGCGCGTTCACAGGGGACGCGTGCCGCGCTGACAACCGAGGAGGACGACACCCATGGCTGAGACAATGCAAGACATCATGAATCCCGGCGCCCGGTCGCAGGACCCGGACTTTCCCAACGCACCGGGGGATTGGTCACGCGCGAGCGCGCAGGCGACCGCCAAGGACGAGGGCATTGAGCTCACGGACGACCACTGGGCCGTGATCCGTGCGATGCAGCATTTCTTCGCCGACGACGCAGCACCCAACGTCCGTGCACTGCACGATGCACTGGACGAGCACTTCCATGGGCAAGGCGGTCTCAAATATCTCTACGGGATCTTTCCCGGCGGGCCCGTCGCCCAAGGCTGCCGACTCGCCGGCCTAGAGATGCCGCCGGGGGCGGTTGACCCCTCGTTCGGCAGCGTGCAGTAACACAACCACGGCGGCGTGGCCTCCGTTCAGCCCGTCGCGCATGGAGCCCACAGCCGCCCTCGTCTGGAGCCAGTACGGCCTCTGCGTGCTCGCCATCGGCATTGCCGGCGTCAAGCTGACCGACTATGGCGATGCCATCGCTGATAAGACCGGCTTAGGCGGCTCCTGGGTGGGACTGGTGCTCATCGCCACCGTGACCTCCCTGCCGGAGCTGGCGGCCGGTATCACCGCCTCCGCCGTCGCCTTGCTGCCGGACATCGCCGCCGGCAACGTCTACGGCGCTTGCGTCTACAACCTGCTGCTCTTCGCGGTGCTGGACCTGTTCAGCCGGCAGCGCCCAATCCTCGCGCGGGTGCAGCGCCAGCACGTGATCACCGCCGGCTTCGGCGTGCTGTTGATCAGCATCTCGGGGCTGGCGTTGGTGGCGGCAGAAGCAGGCCTGTCGACCCTAGCTGGACGCCTGTCCTGGGGCACCCCAGCGATTGTGCTGCTCTACGCCGTGGCCATACGCACCCTGCATGGCTTCCATGAGCAAGAGGTTCAGGCATTCGCCGACCTAGAACCAGACCGGTACACGGATACGGCGCTGCACTGGGTGGCCGTGCGCTATGCGCTGGCCGCCATCGTCGTCATCGCAGTGGGCATCGCCCTGCCCTATGTGTCCGCGGATCTGGCCTCACTGATGCACTGGAACCAGTCCTTCACCGGTACCCTCTTCACGGCCTTCAGTACGACGCTGCCGGAGCTGGTGGTCACCCTCGCCGCGCTGCGCCTGGGTGCCGTGGACATGGCTGCCGGCAACATCCTCGGCAGCAACCTGTTCAACATGCTGGTGCTTGCGGTGGATGACCTGGTCTACACCCGCGGCGCCTTCTATGCGGACATCTCCCGAGGGCACCTCGTGTCTGCCTTCACGGCTGTCGCCATGACCGGCATCGTCGTTGCTGCCGTCTATCTGCGGCCGCGTGAGCGAGTGCTCGGCATCGGCAGTTGGGCGAGCCTTGGCCTCATTGGACTCTTCGCCCTCAACGCCTGGCTCGCGTTCTATGTCGGCGATGGCGGGCGCTGAATCCAGTCAATTGAGGTGACAACGCTTGCTGGAGACGGCGCAACAGGTTCATAGCACCAGCTCCCGGCTGCGTCTGCGCCTTCCGGCACGCCGCCGGGACGACACCTGGTTCCGCCGGGCGGCCATGGTGCTGGTGGCACAGCCTGGGGTGGCCGGCGTCCAGACGGATGCAGCACGGGCCTCCCTGACGCTGCACTTCCGCACCGACGCCGCTGGGCTAGCCGTGCGCCGCGCCGCGGTGCTTGCCGCCGCGGGGATTCGCGCGGAAGCACAACCCCAGGGCCCAGGAGTCGACTACACAGTGCCTGTCGCCGGCGCTCGTTTGCGCGCGGATCGGCGCACCATCGCACTTGGCATCCTGCTGCTATTGCTCACACGCAACCTGATCCGCAGCGGTTGGCTCGCGCCGGGGCTTGCCCTGCTTTGGTTCCTCTGGGAGAGCCTGCCGGCGCTGCGCGGCCGAGTGCTGAGCGGCTCCAGGGTGCCATCCGGTCGGTGACGCCATGAGCCGTGCCCGTTAGTCGTCTGCGTCCGGGAAACGCCGCGGGTCACGCTCTTCGACGTCGTCATCCATCAGGATGCGTTGGCCGTCGCCATCGAGATCTTCGAACTGTCCGCTGCGGGCGGCCCAGAACAGCACCCCAACGGCGACGAGGCCGAGCACGAGCATGCCGGGGATCAGGCCATAGATGACTTCCATCACTGCCTCCGCAGGGGTTGAACCTAGAAAGAGTGGTCGACCGCTTCAATACGCATTCAACCTAGAAAGAGCAGTTGGACGGTCGTCAGGGTGCGTCCCGCGTGGTGTCCAGCAAGGCACAACGACGCGGAATAGTCATTCTATTCCAAGGAGTTGTAACGCAGCTGGGCGCCGCGCGGGACGTGCCCTGGCGGCCGTAGCGCCCTTCACCCGGCGGGTGACTACCCAATGCCTCCAGACCCCCAATCATCTCAGACGTTTGCATGTGAGGCTAAGCGGTCAACTGCTCTTTCTAGGTTCAAGTGCCCGTGCCCACTGGGTCGCCATCGTCCTTCGCGCTTCACCCATCGGGTGCACTGCGCTACGGCCCCTGTTTCTAGGTTGAACGCTAACGGCCGCCCTTGCAGCCCGCCGTGCTCAGCTGTTGCGGCGCCGGTGGATGCCATTGGCGCCGCCGACGAAGCCCCGGATGCGGGCGGAGTTGCCGATGACCGCAAGGGAGCTCAAGGGCATGGAGATGGCAGCCACCAACGGCGTGATGAGCGCCGACATGGCCAGGGGCACCATCACCACATTGTAGGCAATGGACAACCCAATGTTTTGCCGAATCACCTTGAGGGTCCGCCGTGCGAGGCTGCCCGCATCACGCACTCGGGCAAGCTCGCTCGACATCAGCACGATGTCTGCACTCGCAATGGACACGTCCGTGCCACTGCCAACGGCAATGCCGACATCCGCCCGCACCAGCGCTGGGGCATCATTGATCCCATCCCCCACCATGGCCACGCGGTGCCCCGCATCGCGCAAGCGACCGATGACGGCATCTTTGTCTCCCGGTAGCACCTCGGCGATGACTTGATCGGCGCCCACGTCCGCGGCGATGGCCTCGGCAACGGCACGCCGGTCGCCGGTGAGCAGCGTGACGTGGATGCCATCGGCGCGCAGGGCACGAATGGTCTCGGCCGCGTCGGCCCGTGGGCGATCCTGCAGGCGCATGTGCAGCACCGCCACGGCATCCACGGCGCAGTGCACCGCAGCGCCCATGGTCACGTCATCCGCGCCCGCGCCGGCGACCGCCGGGCGGATGGGGATGCCGTTGCGCATCAGCCAGTCTGCCGTGCCGATGACCAGCCGATGGCCGTCGACCGTACCGCTCACGCCCAGGCCAGGCTCGGCGGCAAAGTCCTCCACCGTGAGCGCCTTGTAGGGGATTTCAGCGTCCTCGGCGCAAGCGACCACGGCTCGGGCCGCAGGGTGCTCGGACAATCGCTCCAGCGCAGCTGCCAGTGCCAGCCAATGCCGGCGCTGCTCGCCCCAGCCTGCCGGCGTCGCCAGCGGCCAAGTGCCGGTTGCATCCTGCAGGGCCGTGACTCGCGGTCGACCTTCGGTGACGGTACCTGTCTTGTCGAAGACGAAATGGTCGATGGACGCAAGCGCCTCGAACACCGCGCCGTTCTTCACCAGGATGCCGTTGCGGGCGCCCGTGCCAGAGGCCACGGCCATGGCCATGGGCGTGGCCAGCCCGAAGGCACAGGGACAGGTGATGATGAGCACCGAGGTGGCCGCCATGAGCGCCGTTTCAGCATCATGGCGCAGCCAGAAGGCGAAGGTGATGGCCGCCAACGCCAGGGTCACGGCGACGAACCAGGGCACGATGCGATCCGCCGTGCACTGGATTGGTGCTTTGCTCGCCTGGGCCGATTCGACCAGTTCCACGATGTGCCCGAGCGCACTGTCGCGCAGCACCGCCGACACCCGCACCTCGAGGCTCCCCGTGCCGTTGAGTGTCCCCGCGGAGACGGCATCACCCGTACTGCGCGCCACTGGTATGGACTCACCGGTGAGCATGGATTCATCGACGCTGCTTCGGCCGCGCACCACCGCGCCGTCGGCGGGGATGGTCTCACCCGGGCGCACGAGCATGACGTCACCCGGACGCACGGCACGAATGGGCACGATGGCCTCGTTCCCGTCGTGCAGCAGGGTTGCGACCCGCGGCTGCAGATCGAGCAGGCGCTGTGTCGCCGACACCGCCTGGCGCTTGGAGATCGCCTCCAGATAGCGGCCCACCAAGATCACGAACAGGAAATTGACCACCGTGTCCCAGTAGACATGGCCGGTGCCGGATACGGTGACAGACAAGGAGTACAGGTACGTGATGGATGCCCCGATGGCGATGGGCAGATCCATGCCAAGGCGCAGTTGGCGGAGCCCGCGCCAGGCGCCAGCATAGAAGGGCCAGCCCGAATAGGCCAGTGTTGGGGTGGCAATGACGAAGCCGATCCAATGGAACAGCGTGCGGAACTCGCCCTCATCCGCGCCGGCATAGAGGGCGATGGAGATCCACATGAGGTTCATCGCTGCGAAGGCAGCGAAGGCCATCCGGTAGAGCAGCCGGCGGTTCTCGCGCTGCAAGCTGCCTTCCGCCGCCTGCGGATCGAAGGGCACGGCGGCGTAGCCGAGGTTCGCGAGCCGCCCGAGCAGCGTGGACAGCCGCACGCGGCTGCTGTCCCATTTGACCCTGAGACGCCGCCCGGTGAGGTTGACCCTGGCCTCACGCACGCCGTCGACGCCGGCCAGCCCCTGCTCGATGAGCCAGACGCAGGCGGCGCAGTGGATACCCTCCACCAGCAGGTTGATCTCGCGCTCGTCGCCGGCGGCCGTCACCAGGTCACGCTGCACCTCTTCGAGATCATAGAGCTGCAGATCCTTCGGGGGTACGGGCGGCGGACCGAGCGGCCGCCCCTCGGGCGTGCGGCGGTAGAAGCCCTGCAGGCCAGCGGCATGGATGGCCTCACAAACGGCTCGGCAGCCGTGGCAGCAGAACTGACGCGGTCCACCGGCGACCTCGGCACTGATACCGGCTTCCGCCGGGAGTCCGCAGTGGTAACAGGGCTCCGGCGGTGGCTTACGTTGCACCCCCGGTCCAGTTGGGTCGGCGACTCGAGCGCTGTCCTCGAAGACGGTCACTGCTGGTTCTTTTCGGAGCGACGATTGGCGTAGCGCGGAGGCGTGCCCGGTGGGGGCCGTTCACTGACGTGCTCGGCACAACAATGCACGTATTTGCAGGATAACGACGGCCCAGGGCGGGCGCGTGGGCACTGGCGTGGGCCCTGCGGGACAGAATCTGGGCCGGCCCGTGCCCTAGCCCCCTGCCCTAGCCCCCTGCCCTAGCCCCTTGGTCGGCTCCTTGGTCCGCACCTGGGCCAGCCTCCAATGGGCCCGCGGGATGAAGGCTCAGGGCTGGGCGACGCTGATGCGCTCGGCGAAGGTGTGCTCGTCGTCGGCGTAGCGCACGGCCACCACCGTGTCCCAGATTCCCCCGAGCGGGAATGTCAAGTCCGCCTCATAGAGCCCCGGCGCCACCGCGGTCATGGGCACCGAGAAGTCCCGGGACGCATCCGATGGCCGGTAGGCGTAGTAGGTCACTGCGTCTGGGTGCACCGGCTGCCCGACGCTGTCCACGGCGGCGAAGCGCACCCGGTCCGCGACGTCCGCCCGGAGGTCCTGCGGCGTATCGATTTGGATGGTCCATTGCGGTCCCTCGGCCAGCCGGGTTTGGATGGTGCGTTCCACGTCGCGGCCGCGTTCGTAATAATCATTGCGGATCAGGCCCGGATTCGTGCCGATGGCGAGCGTTACCATGGTCAGGTTGACGATCAGCACCACCACGATGAGGCCGATCCAACCGCGGACCCAAGGATTCTTCCAGGCTGATTCAGGGTCAGACGGGGGACCGGACTGCCAGGCGGATGGGGGGGCGGATTGGGTGTGCTCTGTGCGGCCGTCGCCGTTGCGCTGCAGACCATCCTCGGCCGTCATCGGTAAGTGTTGCATGGTTTTCCCAGGTGCTGGAGAAGGCGTTTAAGCGATTGCCGGAAGCTTTTACACGGAAATCGTCTTAGTTTGCTTTGGGCCCGAAAAAGGCGCTTTCGCGGCGGGACTCGACCTCTGTGCCATCGGCCAACGCCGCCGTGGCCACAAAGGTCAATGGGACGCGCTCCTCGCCAAGATCGCCGCGGTCGATCTTCACGTACACCGTGCCCGGAGTGACCTCACCGTGCTTGGCGGCGATGCCCGACTCGGCACCGCTGAGGGTCACCGGCGACGCCGACTCGACGGACACGGAGATCATCAGGTCTTGGTTCGTCTTGTTGAGCAACTTGAGCACGTACTTATTTTGAATGGACCCGTCGCTCAATTGCACAAACAATGGGGCGCGCTCGTGGAGCACCTTGAGCTCAATGGCGCTTAGGGACGACAGACCATAGATGATGCCGGACAGTGCCATCACCAGAATGACCCCGTAAACCCAGACCCGCGGCCGGGCGATCATCGCCGGTGCTGGCCTGCCTTCGATCTCGTCGAGCGACGCATAGCGGATGAGCCCGCGCGGGCGGCCCACCTTATCCATCACGGCGTTGCAGGCGTCGATGCAGAGCCCGCAGGTAATACAGCCTTCCTGCTGACCCAGGCGAATGTCCACGCCCGTGGGACAAACGGCAACGCACTGGTTGCAATCGACACAGTCCCCGGTGCTTCGGTTGCTCTCCGTCTCGCCCTTCTTCATACGCCCGCGCGGCTCGCCGCGACGCTCATCGTAGGTGGGCACGACGGTGGTGCGGTCGAGCATCACGCCCTGGATGCGGGCGTAGGGGCAAAGCCAAAAACACACCTGCTCCCGAAGCCAGCCGGCGAGCACGTAGGTACCCACCGTGAACAAGGCGACCGAGGCATAGACGGCAGCGTTGGCGTTGCCGGTGAAGAAATCTTGCCACAACTTTCCTGCGCCATAGAACCACGCAACGAAGCTGAAGCCCGTGACGAAGCCGATCAGTACCCACAAACCGTGCTTGGTCGCCTTGATCCGAAGCTTCTCGACGCTAAGTGGTGCGGCGTCCAGCTTGCGCCGCTGTGCCGGATTACCCTCCAACTTTTCTTCGATGAGGGTAAATACATCGGTCCATACCGTCTGAAAGCAGAAGTAGCCGCAATACACCCGCCCGGCCAAGGCTGTGGCCACCGCCAAAAGAATCGCGAAAAAGAGCAGCAGCAGCGACAGCATCCAGAAGTCCTGTGGAAGGACCGTCGCGCCAAATAGGTGGTATTGCCGATTCGGGATGTCGAACAAGACCGCCTGTCGGCCGTCCCAACGCAGATACGGCCCCAGAAAGAAGATCAGCCAGACGGATGCCGCCAGCCACTTGATGGTGCGCCAACGCCCAGGGACGCGCTTGGCATGAATGGTTTCGTTGCCCGTGTTGACATGCCACTGCTCGGCTTCGGCGTAGATCTCGTCCATGGACGTGGCCTGTGGGCCACCAGAAATGTTCTCAGACATCAGTTCCACCGTAATACAACCGCCGGTTACACGGCTTTGATTCTACACCCGTCGCGCCTCGGGGTCTGGCTCAGGGGACGTCTACCCCGCCCGCGCTCGGCACGCCTAGGCAATCATAGCCATCCCCATGCCGCGACGCGTCAATGGCCTAAGGGGTGCCATCGGCCTGCATAGTGGTCAAGCATCCAAGGTTGGCCGGCTGGTCTCGCCTCCACCGTGTGGACACACCGCTGTGACCACAGTACCCCTCGGGACCCCCACGAATACGCTGCAAAAAAAAAGGGGATCGTGTTGACCCCCTGCTCCGCCTCTCCTCCTCCGACTCGGTTTTAGGCGATTGCCGGAAACTCTCATACCAGATGACGCCGGCCGTTAGACGAAGGGGGATGTTCACCCTCAAGGCGTGCTGGCGGAAGCATCGCAAGCCAATGGAGCGCCAGCGCGACGCCGAAACCGGACGTCAAGACAAGCCAGATGGAATGAAGGTTGACCGTAATCGCCTTAGGATCGCTCACCGCCCCCCTTGTGCCGCTCCGCGTCTTCGTTCATGAGCTTCACCACCTTGAAACCCAGGTAGATGAAGATGACGACAGCGATGACGACGCTGATGATCGATCCCCAGAAAACTGCATCAAGATGCATGTGCTCCTCCTCGACTCCCCGTGATGGCAAAACGCTACGCTCGGTGCCAGGTTGCGGTGGCTATCGGCCCGCCCCTGCCCCGACTCTTTTCGGCCGGGTTGTGTCTGTGCTGCAGCGGATCCTCTCATCGGCGCGCCAGCGGCTTGGCTCGCCGGTGCACGCGCCGCCCGCAACCGAACACTAGACGGCGACCTGTTATTGACCGCCGCCGAGTTGGTGCACGTACACCGACAGCATCTTGATCTGCTGCGGCGTCAGTTTGCCGTCCAGCTGGCCCACTTGCGAGAAGGCCGGCATCACCGCATCGCGAGTCTGGTCGACGCCCGCCTGATTCACACCGTACCTAATGGTGTGCTTCGCACTCTCGAATCCGCCCGGGCGAAAACGCCAAATGCTATCCGTCAGGTTGGCGGCCCCCACCGTCACGATCTCCCCCGTCGGCAGCTCGGCCAGCACGCCATTCGCCTCGGCCCCATGACACGCGACGCAGCCCTTCTCGTTGTAGAGCGCCCAACCTTCCGCGCTGCCTTCACCGCCGTCCGCCAGTTCCACGGTGAAGTGCGCGAGTGCGTCGATCTCCGCCTCGGTCAGGATAGTTGCATGCGCCGTCATAGCGCCCTTCCGGCCGTTCGTCACGCTCTCGGAGATCTTTGCGAGCGAACCGCCGTATAACCAATCGTCGTCCGCCAGCACCGGATACCCCGGATTTCCCTGCCCGCCGCTGCCATGACAACCCGCACAATAATCGCCAAACAACACCTTCGACGACGCCAGCGTGTACTGCAGCAGGCCCGGATCATCGATGATCTCCTCGGCCGTCATGCCCGCGATCTGCTCGTCGTATTGAGCGCGAACGGCGTCGACCTGTGCGACACCCTGCTTGTACTCCTTGATCGAGGTCCAGCCCAGGATGCCGCGGGTGAAATCATTCTCACCGTCGGACTGCCCCGGCAAGGCCGGCAGCGTCGGATAGAGGATCGCATAGAGCACCACCCAGGCGATGGATGCCCAGAATGCGATCATCCACCAGCGCGGCGCGGGGTTCTGCAGCTCTCGTAGGTTGTCGTCCCAGAAGTGGCCGGTGTTGTTCTCACCTGGGAAAGGGTTATTTTCCGCCATCGTTATCTCCGAGGTCTTCGCTGTCTTCGTCGAAGGGGATGTGCTTTCTGGACTCGAGTGAGTCGCGGTTCTTCGGCCGGAACACCTGGAAGTAAGCAACTGCCATGAGGATGAAGATAGCGACGGTAAAGATCAGACCGAACCAATCGGTCGCCGACATCGCACCCCAGTCGGTTTTGAAGTAATCCGACATGTTATTGCCGATAATCAACGCCCGGCTCAAGCTTCGCCATGGTGCCCAGGACCTGGAGGTACGCAATCATCGCGTCCATCTCGGTCTTGCCCTCGACGAGGGCCGGTGCATTGGCGATGTCCTCGTCGTGGTAAGGCACCCCGATGGCGCGCAAACCCTTCATATGCCGCTGCATGCGCTTACCCTTGACCATGCGGTCCTGGAGCCACGGGTACGCCGGCATCACGGACTCTGGCACCACGGAGCGTGGATCAACCAAATGCTGCCGGTGCCATTCATCGGAATATTTGCCGCCGAGGCGGGCCATGTCGGGGCCGGTGCGTTTGGAGCCCCACTGGAAGGGATGATCAAACATGGATTCCGACGCGAGCGAATAGTGCCCATAGCGCTCGCGCTCATCGCGGAAGGGGCGGACCATTTGTGAATGGCACAGATAGCAGCCCTCGCGCTGGTAAATATCGCGGCCGGCAAGCTCCAGCGCCGTATAGGGCCGCACACCATCCCCGGGCGCCCAATTCCAGGTCTCCTTACCCTCCGCACTGACCGTCACAATAGGCGCACCAGCCGGGTCGTCCTTATTCCAGACGATCTCCGGGAAACGGTTCGCCTCTTCAGTGCTCTTGAGATAGAACAGCGGCACGATCTCCACGATACCGCCGACGGACAGAACGATGGCCACCACGATGAGTAGGCCCCAGATGTTCCGCTCCAAGCGGTCCTGAAGACCCTTCGGAGGGGTGTTGCTCTCGGACATGGCAATTCTCCAGAGTTATCTTGCGCGCGTCGGGCGTCAGGCGACCGCCGGCGTGAGGGTGCCGCGGGCGTCACGGAGGCTGCCCTGAACAGTGGCTTTGCGGACCGTCATGACGATGTTGAACAGCATGATGACCGCCCCGAGCAGGAAGATGCCGCCACCCACCGCTCGCATGGCGTAGTACGGGTGCATGGCCGCAACGGACTCCACGAAGGTATAGGCGAGGGTGCCGTACTCGTCATAGGCACGCCACATCAAGCCCTGCATGATGCCGGAGACCCACATCGCCACAACATAGATCACAGTGCCGATGGTGGCGGTCCAAAAGTGCACGTTCACTAGGCTCTCGGACCACATCTCGGTGTGCCAAAGTCGGGTCATCAGATGGTAGATCGCCCCGATTGAGATACCGGCCACCCAGCCGAGCGCACCAGAATGCACATGGCCGATGGTCCAGTCCGTGTAGTGGGACAATGCGTTGACCGTCTTCAGCGACATGACCGGACCCTCGAAGGTCGACATGGCATAGAAGGCGAGCGCAATAATCAGAAAACGGAGGACATAGTCCGTCCGGAGCTTATCCCAAGCGCCCGAGAGCGTCATCATGCCGTTGACCGCGCCACCCCAGGACGGAATGATCATGGCTAAGGACACCGCTGCGCCAAGGGATCCAGTCCAGTCTGGTAATGCGGTGTATTGCAGGTGGTGAGCGCCGAGCCAGACGTAACCGAACATCAGCGCCCAGAAGTGAATGACGGAGAGGCGATATGAGTAGACCGGGCGGTTGGCCTGCTTAGGCACAAAGTAATACATGATGCCCAGGAAGCCAGCGGTCAGGTAGAAGCCGACCGCGTTGTGCCCCCACCACCACTGGATCATTGCGTCCTGTACGCCGGAGAAGAGGCTGTACGACTTGAACATACCCACCGGGATGGACAGACTGTTGACCACATGCAGGTAGACAATCATCACCATCATGCCTAGGAAGAACCAGTTCGACACATAGATGTGCGACGTCTTCCGAACGGCGATGGTCATGATGAAATTGATGGTGAACGCGAGCCAAACAACAGCGATCAAGATGTCGATGGGCCACTCGAGCTCCGCGTACTCTTTGGATTGGCTCAGGCCCAGCGGTAGCGTGATGACCGCGAGCACAATGACGGCATTCCAACCCCAAAAGGTGAACCAGGCGAGCTTCTCGCTCCAGATGCGCACGCCGCAGGTGCGCTGCACGGTGTAGAAGGCGGTGGCCATGAGGGTACAGCCGCCGAATGCGAAGATGACGGCGTTCGTGTGCACGGGGCGCAAACGCCCAAAGGACAGATAAGGGCTGTCGAGGTTCAGGGCCGGCCAGGCCAGTTCGGAGGCGATGTACACGCCAACGGCCGCTCCCACCACCAGGTACACGACCGCCATGATGGTGAACCAGCGTACAACGTCGAAACTGTATTTCTGTTCGGCTAGCCGATCGGCAGTGGCTTCCATAGGACCCTCTAACGGACTAGAGAAAAAAGGACTTTCGGTTGGTGTTTTCCACCCTGGAAATCGTGCGCTGTAACCACAACGACATGCCGCCGCAATGACAATTGATCACCGGGCGAAAGTCAAGCTGAGGAGAACGGTCGGGTTTGACGACAGCCCGAGCAACCGAGGAGTTTCTCGATTCGGAACAGTGGGCTACGGCAATAGCCCTGTTACCGTAACCCCCTATTTTTCTGCTATTTTCGAGCGGCGCAGCGGGTGTTTGGTCCGGCCGCCAAGGGTGCTGCCGCACTGCTGGACGCTGGCACAGTGGCCGGCGAGGCGATGCCTCAGACCGACGGGCGACTGGGGCGCCGGCACGCCAACGGATCGTTCACCGGCCAGGGGCGAGGGCCTAGGGGCGAGAGCCTAGGGCCTGGGGCTGAGATCTGCGCGCGCACCAAGCGCTTCGGCCATTACGCCTCGGCCCTTGGTCCTTCCGCCAGCCCACCCACAGGTAGGCGTGGGTGGAGTGCTTACTTGAAGAAGGACTCCGCGGAAAAGCCTTCCTTCTCCAGGATGTCGCGCAAGCGACGGAGGGCGTCCATTTGAATCTGGCGCACCCGCTCCCGCGTCACGCCGAGTTCGTTGGCAACCCGCTCCAGGGTGGAGTGCTCGTAGCCGTGGAGCCCGAAGCGACGCTCGACGACCTCGCGCTGCTTCTGGTTCAGCTTCTCGAGCCAGTGGTCCAAGTTCGTGTGGATGTCGGCGTCTTGGATGTCGTCGCTCGGGTCCTGGACGCTGTCGTCAGGCAGCATGTCCACCAGCGGCTTGTCGGCATCCTTGCCGTAGGGTGTGTCGACGGAGGCAATGCGCTCGTTCAAGCCGAGCATGCGCTTGACCTCACCGATGGGCTTCTCCATCAGATCCGCGATTTCCTCCGTGCTCGGCTCATGGTCGAGCTGCTGCGCGAGCATGCGCGTGGCTCTGAGATAGACGTTGATTTCCTTCACAACGTGGATGGGCAGACGCACCGTGCGCGTCTGGTTCATGATGGCCCGTTCCATGGTCTGGCGAATCCACCAAGTGGCGTAGGTGGAGAAGCGGAAGCCCCGCTCCGGGTCGAATTTCTCGACCGCCCGAATCAGGCCGAGGTTGCCCTCTTCAATGAGGTCCAGCAGCGGGAGGCCGCGGTTCAGGTAGCGCCGCGCGATCTTGACCACCAGTCGCAGGTTGCTGACGATCATCCGCGAGCGGGACTCCTCGTCACCTTGCTGCGCGAGGCGCGCGTAGTGCACCTCTTCCTCGGCGGTGAGGAGCTTGGACTCGCCGATCTCGTTCAGGTAGAGCCGGGTGGCGTCGAAGTCCCCCTCGCCGGCGGGAAAGCGGTGCGCCGGTGCATGCGCGGCGACCGGTTCGTCCTCGGCATCATCGGCATCCAGCGCCGCATCGGCGTCATCGGGCTCGGCGGCGTCGTCTTCGCCCGCGAGCAGCATGTCCTCGTCTTCCGGCACCTCCGTGTCCGGTTCGTCATCGCGTTCTTGCGTGGACATAGGACACTCCTCAAGCGGCTCAGGCGTGCGTCCGGCGAGCGCACCCTCTCATCATGCCCAACTCAGCGCGACGGCGGCAGGAAGCGAAGCGGGTCGACGGCGACCCCGTCGCGGCGGATCTCGAAGTGCAACAGACCCTCGCCGTTGGCCGCACGACCGGCGATGGCGACGCGCTGGCCGCGCTTGATGCGATCGCCCTCGCGGGCCAGCAGCTCGCGGTTGAAACCGTAGGCGCTCAAATAGCTAGCATTGTGCTTGACGATGATAAGGTTGCCATATCCCTTGAGTCCACTGCCGCTGTAGACCACTGTCCCGTCCGCAGCGGCGGCCACGGGCGTGCCCTCGGCAACACGGATGCGAACGCCCTGCCGGGTGCGGTCGCCGCTTTGAAAACCCTGCCGAACGGCGCCTTGCACGGGCCACGCCCAGGTGATGCCGGAGCTGGCCGCATCCATCCCCGCCACCGCCGTAGTGGTGCGCGCGGATGTCTGCACAGAGCGGGTCGGGCTGGAGGGCGTTGTGCGCGCCACGCTGCGCCGGGACGCGCTGCGCGCGGGTCGCGAACGGGCATCGGGCGGCTCCACCCGCAGCAGATCCCCGGCCTTAATGCTGTAAGGCGGGGCCAGATCGTTCCAGGCCGCAAGCGTGCGCATGCGGACTCGTTTGGCCTCGGCGATCTCGCTCAAGGTATCGCCATAGCGAATGCGGTAATACCCCGGCGGCGCTGGGCCGTAGCCATCCCGGCTGTCCACGGGCGCAAGTCCGCCGGCGCCGCAGCCGGCGAGCAGTAACGTCAGCAACGGCGCCATCGCCGAACGTGTGCGACGCCACGTCGCGCATGTCGCCCAGTTGGGGCGCGAGAGGCGGAGCAGGCGCACTAGGCCACCCCGCCCCGCAGGGGCACAAAGGTCACCCGCTCCAACACCTCGTGCCGGAAGCCAACGGAGGTCCGGGTCAGACGCACCAGCAGCTGACCTTCTTGACCGTTCAACGGCAGCACCATGCGCCCGCCGGGTGCCAGCTGTGCCGCGAGCCGGCGCGGCACGCCGTTCGCCGCGGCGGTGATCAGAATGCCATCGAAGGGCGCATACTCCTGCCAACCCAGCGTGCCATCACCATAACGCAGCCGCACGTTGCGGCAGTGCAGCGCACGCAGTCTCGTCTCGGCGCGCTGCGACAGGGCGGCCAATCGCTCGACGCTATAGACGCGCCGCACCAGCGCCGCCAGGACAGCGGTCTGATAACCGGAGCCCGTACCGATCTCCAGCACCGTGGAGCAGCAGCCGGGCGCCAACAGCGCCTCGGTCATGCGTGCCACCGTATAGGGCTGCGAGATGGTCTGGCCATGACCGATGGGCAGCGCAGCGTCGTCATAGGCATGCGTCGCCAAGGCCTCATCCACAAACAGATGTCGCGGCACCTCGGTAATGGCGCCGATGACGCGCGCGTCGGCGATGCCGGCGGCGGCGAGCCGCGTCGCAAGCCGCAGTCGCCCGCGCGTATGGCCTGGCGCGCGACCCGCGGCGGCCTCGGTGACGGCCGTGTCGGCCATTAGGGCAGCGTATCCAGCCAACGGCTCAGGGACGCGAGCGCGGCATGGCGGGTCAGGTCGATCTGGATCGGCGTCACCGAGACGCAGCCCGAGCGCACTGCGAAGAAGTCCGTGCCCTCCCCGGCGTCCTGCTCCGGGCCCGCGGGGCCGATCCAGTACATTGGCCGACCGCGCGGATCTTCGATGCGCGAGACGGACTCCGCCTTATGACGATGCCCGAGCCGCGTGGCCACCACCCCGCGTAGCTCCTCGGAGGGCAGATCAGGCACATTGACGTTGAGGATGGTGCTCGGGCTTAGCGCAGCGCCCCGCAAGCCCGCGACGAGCTGCGCCGCGACGGCACCGGCGGTGTGGAGATGCTTGGGCTGATGCGCCGCCATAGACACGGCGATGGCAGGCAGCCCCAGGAAGCGCCCCTCGGTGGCGGCGGCCACCGTGCCCGAATAGATGACGTCATCACCCAAATTCGGACCGTGGTTGATGCCGGCCACCACCAGGTCCGGCTCCTCGTCCAGCAGCCCCGTGAGCGCCAAGTGCACGCAGTCCGTGGGCGTGCCGTTGACACGGATAATGCCGGACTCGAGCCGTTCGGCACGGATGGGCACGTCGAGGGTCAGGGAGTTGCTGGCGCCACTGCGGTCGCGGTCCGGCGCCACGACGGTCACCGTGCCGAGCGCCGCCAGGGCGTCGGCAAGCACGTGCAGACCAGGTGAGCGGTAACCGTCGTCGTTGCTTATCAGAATGTTCATGCTCGCGCAGCTGGGTCAACGCTCATACTGGGGATCATACTGGGGCTCAAACCCGTCACCCCTATTCTCCCGTGACGGCGCACCGGCCGCCGAGCAACGGCGCATCGGCTTGATCTGCGGCAGACTTGGGACAGACCAAGCCAGCTAAATGCAGGTTCTCGCGGCGGGCGGCGGGCGCCCAACCCAGCGTCCACCGGCTATCATAAGTCAGATGAACAAACAGCTCCACGAATCTGATTCCGAAATGTTTCGGACCGAGATGGGTGATGTCGAGCCGATCGCGGCAAACCATGCCGAGCCCTACCGCAAGCGCCCGCCGCCCGTGCCGCGCCCGCAGCCGGAGGAGGCAGAGACGGAGCAGCCGGAACTGCTCGCCGAAAGCCAGGTGCAGACCCACGATTACTTGCTGTTCGCGCGGCCGGGGGTGCAAAAGCGCGTTGTCGCTGACCTGCAGCGCGGACGGATCGAGCCGGAGCTGGAGGTGGATCTGCACGGTCTGCGCGCCGAGCCCGCGCGGGCGCTCCTCAAGGAATTTTTCGCTGACTGCCGGCATCGACGCATCCGCTGCGCGCGCATCATCCACGGCAAGGGTCGCGGATCGAATAGCCCCCAACCGGTGCTGAAATGCAAGGTCAATTACTGGCTAAGGCTGCGCGAAGACGTGCTCGCGTTTTGCTCCGCGACGCGCCGCGACGGCGGCACCGGCGCTGTCTATGTCCTGTTGCGCAACCCCGACAAGGGCGGCGAGCGCCGCACGCCACGCTGATACTGCTCGACAGGGGCGCCGGGGCTGGCCCCGGGCAGCGCGTGTGCGCCATGCCCGTCGCCATCTCGGGCGCCGCCCCGGCACCCCAACAGCACGCCCGCCGCCGCTTACCAAACCGCGCTTGCACACCAGGCGGCCGAGCTGACCAGCGGCGCCCCAATGCGTTGCGCACCAACGCCAACTTGCACAACCCAACGCCATCGTGACGAACTTCCCGCTCCCATCGCCCCGACGCAGTGCCGCGTGGCTCGCGTTGTGGGCCTTGCTCACTCTGCTCGGCGCCGGCCCCGGCGCGGCGCAAACCGACCCAGCCGCACCCAACGGCGCGGCCGCAACCGGCGCGACCCCCGAGCCGGCCGTGGTGGAGCAGCGCCTGGAAGCGGTCAAGCAAGCAACCGACCTATCCGAGGCCGAGCGCGCCCAGCTCACCGCAGACCTCAACGCAGTGCTCAAGGATCTCGCCGACGCGGAGCGTATGGCGCGCGCGGCCGAGGAGTACGCAGCGGCCATCGAGCAGGCCCCCGCTGAGGCCCAGGCCATTCGCAGCGAGCTGGCGGCGGCAGCCGACGCGCCACCGCCGACCTTGACACCGGAACTAGCCGAAGACGCCGACCTCGCGACGGTTGAAGCGCGCATCAACACGGAGCAGGCCGAGATCGCCGCGTTGGAGGCACGCATCGCCCGACTCACGGAGGCCTTAGAGGACCATGATCTGAAGCCCGCAGAGCTCCGTGAGCGCATTGCGGTCATCGAGGAGCGGCTCGCGGAGAGCGCGCGGGCCCGAACCGGCCCGGAGACAACGTCCGACCAGGCGCAGGAGCTCCAGACCTGGGTTCGCCGATCACGGCGTGCCGCCCTGCGCGCCGAGCGGCAATTACACGAACAACAACTGCTTAGCGCCAGCGCCCGCCGCGAGCTGACGCTCGCCCAGCGTGAGCAGGCGCGCCACACCTTGGAGCTCGCCAAGGCCCGCCGCGCGCTATTGGAGAGCCGCGCCAACGACCTGCGGCTGCAGGCCGCGGACGAGGTTCGGCAACGGGTGGACGACAAGCGCGCTGCCGCCGCCGACGACCACCGGCTGGTGCAGGCCTGGGCGGAGCGCAACGCAAAGCTCGGCAAAGACATTGGCACCACCACGGCGGCACTCGCGGATCTGGACCAGGAGCGCACGCGCCTGGAGCAGGCGCACGCGCGGATTCAAGAAGACTTCGCGAACGCCCGCGAACGGCTCGAAGCCGCGGGGTTGAACCGCGCCCAGGGGCAGGTGCTCATCGATCAGCGCGCCGAGCTGCCGGATGTGCGCCGGTTACGCCGAGCCGCCGCCCGGCGCGCTGACCAGATCGCCGAGAGCACGCTACGCAGCATTCGCTGGCGGGACGAGCTGCGCGACCTGACGGACCTGGACGACTGGGTCGACCGGGCCATCGCGGAACTGCCGCCGGAGCAGTTGGCGGAGGTGGACGAAGCCCATCTGCGCGAGGAGCTCGAGGCCCAGGCCAGGACGCGCCGCGAGCTGCTCGGCGCCGCCCTTAGCCTGGAGGATGGCTACCGCCGCACCCTGGGCGAGGTGGACTTCGCCGGGCAGCAATTGCTTGATCTCGTCGAGCACTATGACCGTTACCTGGCGGAGCGACTGCTCTGGGTGCGCAGCATCGGCCCGGTCACCCAACAGTCCTTCGCCGCGTTGCCGGCGGCCATGGCTTGGGTCTTCAGCCCGCAGCACTGGGCCGCGGTGCGCACCACCCTGGCGACGGAGGCGACACGCTCACCGGTGCTGTGGCTCGGCCTGAGTGCAGTGGCGCTGCTGTTCTGGCGTAACGGGGCGCTGCGCCGAGCCATCCGCGCGAGTGCGGAGCCACTGCGGCGCATCAGCACCGACCGGTTCCACTACACCTACACCGCGCTCTTTCGCTCGCTACTGGCGGCCGCGCCTTGGCCCCTGTTGGCGCTGACCTTGGGCCACGTGTTGAGCAACGCGCCTACGGCCGACGACTTCGCCAAGGCCTTGGGCAGCGGCCTCTTGGCTGTCGTGCCGGCGCTCTACTTTTTGCTCGCGTTTCGTTTGCTTTGTCTACACGGCGGCGTCGCCGATCAGCACTTCCGTTGGCGCAGCGACACCCTGGTGCTGTTGCGCCGCTCGGCGCTCAGCGCCGTGGCGCTGCTGATGCCAGCGGGGCTCATCGCCGCGATGATCCACCATCAGCAGAACCCCGACTTCATCGCCACCTTGGGCCGACTCTCCCTGGCGTTGTTCAACCTCGGCCTGGCAGCGTTGACAGCCGTGGTGCTGCACCCCACCCGCGGCGCCCTGAAGCACGTCCTCGCGGAGCACGCGGACGCGTGGTACACGCGCCTGCGGCTACTCTGGTATCCGCTCTTGATCGCAATGCCGGTGCTCCTGGCGGGTCTGGCCCTGACCGGCTTTCTCTACACGGCCGGCATCCTGTTACGCTCGCTCATCAATGAGTTGTGGCTGGCGCTGGGGCTCGTCGTTGCGCATCAACTCATCGCCCGGTGGCTGCTGGTTGCCCGCCGGCGTTTAGCGCTGACGGCCGCGTTGGAACGCCGGGCCCAGCGCGAGGCCGCCAAGACCGTCGACAGCAGCCCGGGCGCCGAGGCCGTGGCCGTGCAGGAGGACGCCGTGGATCTTGCCTCTCTCGATGCCCAGACCCGGCGCTTATTGAACCTATCCATCTTCATTGCTGCCGCCGTGGGCCTATGGCTCATCTGGTCCGATGTGCTGCCGGCGCTGAATTTTCTCGATCGATTTACGCTCTGGCGCTACACGGACACGGTGGATGGCGTCGAGCAGGCCATACCCGTGACGCTTGCCGACCTAGGGCTGGTGCTGGTGATCGGCATCGGTGCCCTCGCTGCGGCGCGCAACCTACCGGCACTGCTCGAGATCCTCTTGTTACAGCACAGCCAGATGACGGCCGGCAGCCGCTACACCGTCACCACGCTGACGGGCTATACAATCACGGCCGTAGGGGCACTCATGGTGTTTGGCGTGCTCGGGCTGTCTTGGTCGCAGGTGCAATGGCTCGTGGCGGCACTCGGCGTCGGCATCGGCTTCGGCCTGCAGGAGATTGTTGCCAATTTCATCAGTGGCCTGATCATCCTCTTCGAGCGCCCGGTGCGGGTCGGGGATATCGTGACCATCGGCGAGACCACCGGCGTGGTCACCAAGATCCAAATCCGCGCCACCACCGTGCGGAATTGGGATCGCCAAGAGCTGTTGGTGCCCAATAAGGAGTTCATCACCGGGCGACTCCTCAACTGGACGCTGACGGATCAGTTGAACCGCGTCGTGATCCCGGTGGGCGTCGAGTACGGCAGCGACACCCGAGAAGCATTGCAGATTCTGGCCGAGGTGGCCCGCGAGAACGAGCATGTGCTGGATGACCCGGCGCCGCTCATCTCATTCGAGGGCTTCGGCGACAACGCCCTGATGTTGGTCCTGCGCTGCTATCTGCTGAACATGGACTACCGGATCGATACCAGTACCGCGCTGCACCAGGCCGTTTACGACAAGTTGCGAGCCGCCGGGATTGGCATCGCCTTCCCGCAGCGCGACCTCCATCTGCGCTCCGCGCAGCCGCTGGAAATCCATCTGCGCCGCGACGACAACCCCTCGCACAGCACCGGCGCCCCGGCGGCGCCCGTGACCTGATGAGCCGCAACGCACCCGCCAGCGCCCCGCGCCACCCCCAGCATCAGACGCCGTCTCCCCTACCCGTGCGCGACGGCGCAGCGGAGCGTGTCGAGATCGGTCTCTCCGGCGGGGTCGACTCCGCCGTCGCGGCACACTTGTGCCTCGCGCAGGGCTACGCGGTGGAAGGGCTGTTCATGAAGAACTGGGAGGAGGACGACGCGCCCGGCTACTGCTCGGCGGCGGCGGACCTCGCGGATGCCCAGGCCGTGGCGAACAGGCTCGGCATTGGTCTGCGGACCGTCAACTTCGCCACGGAGTATTGGGAGCGCGTGTTTGCGACATTCCTCGCCGAGTACCAGGCGCTGCGCACGCCCAACCCGGATGTCCTTTGCAATAGTGAGATCAAGTTCCGCGCGTTTCTGGAGCATGCGCTCAGCCTCGGAGCGGACTGGATCGGCACTGGCCACTATGCCCGCGTCATCCACAACCAGACCGGCAGCGAGCTCCGCCTCGCCCGGGATACCAACAAAGACCAGACCTACTTTTTGCACCGACTGACGCAGCAGCAGCTCAGCCGGGCGCGATTCCCCCTGGCGGACCTCACCAAGGCTGAGGTCCGCAGCCTGGCCCGTGAACTCGGCCTCGCCAATGCGCAGAAGAAAGACAGCACCGGGATCTGCTTCATCGGCGAGCGGCGCTTCGGAGACTTCCTGGCGCGCTGGCTGCCGGAGGCGCCCGGCCCCATCGAGACGCCGGCGGGTCGGCGGCTCGGCGAGCACCGCGGCGCCTGGTACACCATCGGCCAGCGCTCGGGCCTCGGCATCGGCGGCGTACGTGAAGCGACCGAGGCACCCTGGTTCGTCGCCGCTAAAGACGCCGCGCGCAATGCGCTCATCGTGGTGCAAGGCGCCGAGCATCCGTTGCTCTACGCCCGTGGGTTGCGCGCCGAGCAGGTGCATTGGATCGCCGGCCAGCCACCAGTGTCGGCAGATCAGCTGCCGTTCGACTGCCTGTGTCGGCTGCGTCATCGCCAGCCGCTGCAGCCCTGCACGCTGGTCGAGTACGATAGCCTGTCGTGTCGGGTTCGCTTCGGCGAGCCACAGCGTGCCGTCACGCCGGGACAATCCATTGTGTTTTATCGCGGTGAGGTGTGTCTGGGCGGCGCGGTGATAACGTGCGCAGAGTCGGCATCGCGCTGAGGCCATCAAGGGCGTGGCTCACTGGATGCCGGGCCCGATGCTCGGCCCAATGCTGGGCCCCATGCTGGCCGCCGACGCACCGGCACTGCCGATGTGCCGCCGGCCAACCCCATATCTGAGTCCATACTCGTCCTTCGCCACGCGTGACTCGCATTCCCCATGGAACATTCCGACCAAGACCGCCTCATTGCGCTCGCCGGCCTGCATCAAGCGGCGTACTGCGTGCAACGCATCGCCAACCGCGGCAGCGTGGACGCCGCGCAGATGGAGCCCTGCATCTACAGCCTGTTTCAGATCGACGCCGATGATGTGGCGTCGGTGTACGGCGAGCCGGGCGCCGTTGCCACGGGTGCTCGCCAGGTGGTGGCCCAGCTGACGGGTGAGCCGGCCCGGGAGCTGGAGCTCACCCGGTATGTGATTGCCTTGATGCGCCACGAGCGCAACCTCGGCGGGCGCCGCAGGATGCAGCAAGAGGTCGCACGTCGTATCCAGGGCGCGGCCGCCGCCCGCAGTGACCTGCCACTGCTGGACCAGGAGGTGCTCGCGGGTCTGGCCGGGATTTACCAAGACACCATCAGCAAGCTCACGCCGCGCATCATCGTCCGCGGCAACCCGCTGTACCTGCAAAACCCCGACAATCAGGACCGTATCCGCGCCCTGCTCTTGGCAGGCATCCGCGCCGCCCTGCTCTGGCGCCAATGCGGCGGCAGCCGCTGGCAGGTACTGCTCGGCCGACGCAAGATGTTGGATTCGGCGCGGGCTTACCTGCGGGCCACCGAAAGCGTCTGACGGCGGGGGCGCCGCTCACGGACGTTCGAGCCTTGCGCTGACAGCCTGCTCGCTAGCGAGAGCAAAGCGCACAAATCCCCCGCTGACCGGCGGAACGATGTCGCTCCAGACCTGCTACGTCGGCAGACGCCGTTGCAACCTCCCCATACTGCAGTCATGTCGAGTCCCGGACGATTACTGGCCAATCAACACGTCGCCAACTGATCGCTCACGATGCGGTTGAGGCGGACGTTGGCCTCGGCGGCGCGGATGGCCGGTCTGCGGTGGAGCTACGGCGTGATGCACACCTGGAAGCGACCGGAATCGGCCTGGTCGGCTCTATCGGCTGCGGCGGGGTTTCACCGGTGCCCGGAGCGCCCGGGCAAACGCCGGCGGAGGCGGCCTGCTGATCGAACTCGACGACCTCGGCAAGCTCCTGGAGTTCGAGGCCCAAGGCGGCCGTCGCAGCGAGATCCATCTGCTCCAGCTCTTGGTGGAAAAGGCCGCGGAACCCGGCGACACGCCCCTGTGTGTCCTGCTCACGCGCGCCAAATTCCCCTCCGTTGCTCGCGGCTCAGGACACCCACGCGGTTTCGACGCAGGTCGCGATCAGTCGACCTCCGGGTCGTCGGCACCGGCAATCCGCTGGACCTCGTCCACACTCAACTGGAGCACTTCGGCGACTTGGGCGGCATCGAACCGCCGCAGCAGTTGCCGCACGATGGCCTGCTTCTGCATGGCGCTGCCACGCGCCTCGCCACGTGCCTCGCCGACGGCCTCCCCCGCCTCGGGGCCCAGCTCATAGGATGGGAGCCGCTTGATGTCGATGTCGGTCAGCATCTTTTCTGCCTCCTTTACGGTTGCCCGCAGGTCGCGATTCTCGGACAGGATTTCCAGGGGCACAGTTGAGGACGTACCACTAATAACCGCAATCGCTGGTGCTACCTGTACCGGAGGCTGGCTTGATCTTAGCCGGCAGGGGGAAAGTATGGGTTACACGCCGACCATCTCCGCGCTCTTCGGGCCGCTCCTGTTCTTCACGGTGCTTGCCGGGTTGATTGCACTGCTGCGCCTTCAGTTGCTTGGTGCGATTGGAGAGGCCGCGGTCTCGCGCAAGCTGCGGCGGCGTTGCGCTGCGGTCGCGGATGATCTGATCCTGCCGGAGGGGCGGGACGGGCTCACACAGGTCGATCACCTCGCACTCACCCCGGCGGGACTGGTCGTCGTCGAGACGAAGAATTACGGTGGGCTGATCCTGGGCCAAGCGCGCGACCGGACCTGGACCCAATGCGTCGGTCGGCAGCGTCACAAGCTACAGAACCCGCTGCGGCAGAACTACGGTCACGTCAAGGAGGTACAGGCGCTTGCGGCGGAGGTTCCGGTATCCCGGCTGGTCGTTTTCACGAACCGGGCGCGGTTTCCGAAGGGGCGACCGGCTGGGGTTCTTTTACTTTCGGACTTGCACCGCCTGCTTGCTCAGGACGCTGGTGCATCCGTTCCTAAGACCTACAGGCAGGCCTGGGAGTCAGTCGTCGCTCAGTCGATGTCAGACCGCGCGGCCCGAAGGGCGCATCTCAGTGGGGTTCGCCAAAGGAAGCGGGCGCGGGCATAGCACCGAGTTTCTTTAGTTCCACGAGGAATTGCGGAGTTTGCTGCGTACAGACGACGACTGCTGCCCGACAGTCCACCGCAAGTGTTTGCGATACGAAGGGATGCGCACTAACGGCAACGACGAGACTCCTCAGTGCCCGACCTGAACGACGACTACCACCAACGGTTGCGCTGGCCAAGCGCCACATCGGCCAGCCGGTGCATTGCCTGCGGTTCCAGGACATGACCTGGAAGGAGCAGTTCGACGGCATCTGGGCCTGTGCCAGCCTGCTGCATGTGCCGAGCGCGGAGCTGCCGGAGGTGATGGGCCGACTTCGCGCGGCGCTCAAGCCCGGCGGCATCCGCTATGCGTCCTTCAAGTACGGCAGCGGGGAGCGCGAGCACCATGGCCGGCGCTTCACCGATCTGGATGAGCCGGGGCTGGCGGTCCTGCTGGACCAGGTGCCGGGCCTGGAGCCGGTGGAGACCTGGACCACCGGTGACCGGCGTCCGGGCCGTGAGTCGGAGCGCTGGCTGAACACGCTGCTGCGCAGCACGGAAGTGGCTTGGGCCAGTTCCTGACCATGCAGTTGCGTCGGCGCCTTGGCGTGGAGGCCGGTTCGAGGTGGCAACCACGGAGCCGACTGGCTGCGCAAGGTTTGAGTGGGTGCCGCGGTGTATCCTTCGACGTCAAGCGTCGCGCAGGCACGCATACCCTGGGACATTCCTATGGCCACATACGAGCAGTACCTCGTCGACGAGGCCGGCAAGCGCACAGCAGTCCTTGTCCCGGTCGAAGAGTGGGAGCGCATCCAGGCTGCGCTGGAAGACCTGGCGGATATTCGCGCTTATGACGAGGCGAAACGTCACCCATCTGATCCGGTTCCCTTCGAGCAGGCGATGGCCGAGATCGAGGCGCAGACCGAAGATTGAGCGGGGCCGTTCCTGGGTACGCCGACTTCAGTCGGCCCCCCGAGGAAAGCGGACTCTAGTCCGGTGCAGGGACGGCATCGAATGACCTCGGAACTTCCGCAGCCTTGCACTGCAGTGTTCGGCGCCACGCGTGCAGATGCAGGATGCTCTGCCTACCCTCGGCCTTGCGCAGGTAAAGCTCGTCCGCGGTGATCAGCGTCGTACCCCGCTCGATGGGGAGCGCGTGGTAGAGGGTGTCGAACAGGTGGTGGCGAAGCTCAATAGCCAGCTGGCACGCGCGCGCCAGCACGGCCACGTCGTCGGCCTGCGGCAGGCGCAGCGCGGCGAGCATGCGCGCCTCCTGCGCGGCACGCGTCGTCGTCTCCTGTGCCAACGCCGCGGCGACCTCCGCGAGCCAGTGCGGTGGCTGCAGTGCGGCTACATGACCGCGGACGACCGCCTCCATCAGTGTCGTCGCCTGCGCGGTCCAGTCCTCGTGTTCCGGGTCGTTGAACAGCCATTTGACAACGAAGCTGGCATCGATCACCAGCGTCACGGCCGGCCGCTTTCCCGCGCTGCATGCAGGGCATCATCGGCGAGCGCCGGTCGCTCGCGACGCGCCTCGGTAAGCAGCCAAAACGCCTCCTCGCGGCAGCACTGCTCCTCGGCTTCAGCCACCGCGCGCCGCATCAGCTCAGCCACGACTGCGCTTTTGTTGCGTCCGGCGAACTCGCGGTTGAAGGCCGCCTTGACGTCATCGGGGATGCTGAAGTTCATCGTCGCCATGGGCTGGCTCCGGACGCGCACGACCACATCACCGCAGAGGACTTCGCCGACCGCCTCAAGGCCCTCCTGCTCGACTTTACGGCCTATCGGGCCGAGATGACGCGGGCGCGGCGGTTGAAGACGCACTGAGATCGGCCGAAGGCAAAGTGCAGGCCGAGGCTTTGCGAGTCGGGTGCTCTGGTTTCGACACGCGGTTTGTGCGCCGCCGCCATCCGGGCT